>CALFCE010000248.1 GCA_937951215.1 uncultured Granulosicoccaceae bacterium | reverse complement strand
GTGGCGTTTGAGAAAGAAGTGCCTGCTACTACTCTGGGAGAAGTTGTCTGTCAGGCTGGTATCGCGCAGCTACGGGCAGCCGAGACAGAAAAGTACCCTCACGTCACGTTTTTCTTTAGTGGTGGTAGAGAGGAACCGTTTGAATTCGAACAACGGCTGCTGGTGGATTCTCCGAAGGTGGAAACCTACGACTTGCAACCTGAAATGAGTGCCAAGGGTATACATGATGGTGTATTGGCAGCACTGCAAGCACAACAAGCAGGATTGATTGTGGTTAACTTTGCCAATGGAGATATGGTCGGGCACACTGGCGTGAGCGAGGCTGTGATCAAAGCTGTGGAGGTTGTTGACGAATGTGTAGGCTCGCTAGTGGATGCCGCTGTTGAAAACAATTTTTCGGTGTTACTGACCGCAGACCACGGTAATGCAGATATGCTGGTCGACCCGGTCAGTGGTAGCCCGCATACCCAGCATACGACGTTTCCGGTCGCTGCAACGGTTATCGATAAAACCAATTGGCGCCTTGCCAATGGTTGCGGCTTGACCAGCATCGCGCCCACCTTGCTGCAATTGATGGGGCTTGAGCAACCGGCTGAAATGACCGGCCCATCGTTGTTGCTTGAAGCATTGGACTAAATCAATCAAAGGGAATTCATGCAGAAAATTGAAACCATCGAAGATCTGGAATCGAGATACAAGCCTGCGGTTCCAACATCTTTGCAGAAAGTAGTCACAGAGTTAACCCCGCTCTATCAGCGCTGGATTGAGGCTTCCCGTTTTGTCGTGGTATCCACGGTCGGGCCTGAAGGAACCGATGGCAGCCCGCGGGGTGACAACGACAGTGTGGTTAAAATTTCAGACAGCAAAACGATTTTGCTGCCTGATTGGCAAGGCAACAATCGACTGGACTCGCTTCGAAATATCGTCCGTGATGGGCGCATCAGCCTGATGTTCATGGTGCCAGCATCCGAAAATGTTATCCGGATTAACGGCCACGCAGTGCTGACTGCCGATGAGAATATTGTTGCCGGTTTTGACAAAACCGGTAAAACCCCCAACACGGTTATCGTCGTTACAGTCCATGAAGCATATTTTCAGTGTGCCAAAGCCTTAATGCGAAGTCAGTTATGGAAAGCTGAAGACAGATCCGAAAAGGTACCCACTGCTGGTCAGTTTATAAAAGCTATTGACGAAGACTTTGACGACAAAAGTTATGATGCGGGCTACCATGAAAACAGCCAGCCGAGAATGTGGTAACCGCACATCGTATATCCTTGCCAGCGGCCAAACCACCGTTTGGCCGCTGGAGAGCAGCGTTACTCGGAAACCGCGAAATCAAACGGTGTTGTCTGATAGAAGTACGTCAGGCAATCTGTCGGGCTGCTAGCGGCACATCTTGAAATGTGAGGTGTATTGGCCGGTACATAGTAATAGCTACCGGGGCCAAGGCTTTTCTGCGAATTCTCATCATCTTTGATGGGGTTTTCAAATATCCCCGAAATCACAACTGCGTGATATTCTGAACCATGGGTGTGTAATGGGGTCGCCTGACCTGCCGGGATCCGTACGAATGTACCATGGGCCCCTTTTTCGCGATCTCCGTTGACAGTAGAGAACGCGACTACGCCCGGAATAATGTCGTCAAATTTTAGCGATTCTGCAGCCTTGAACTTACCTTGATTAGCGTGCCCGTCGGCAGACACGTAGCCTGGAATGGACAAGCATGAGGCTAGAACAATTGCCATGGAAAAAAGAGTTTTTGTTAAAGGTTTCATACTGTTTAGCTCCTCGTTTAAGTACGTGGAATAACAGTAGTGTTTTGATCTGCTAACCACCATAGACAAATTTAACTTGCATATGGACAAATTGATTTCGGTTTATCCTGATTCAATGGGGCCGTTTCCGGCGGTTGATGAATACTTATTCAGATGTCCATCTGAAATTTTGGTGAGGTTTTTTGAAATGTTGGCGTGGCTATGGAAAACTCCCTGTGGGTAACGTCATCAGTTTTGGAGATAAGGCATTTTCGAGTACCGCTGGATGACAGTTGTTGACGATTGGAAAAGCAGGGATGAGATGGTGTGGATATAGGCAATATTCTAGTAGATGTTCAGTCTGTGGCTGCTTCTGCTCCTGATTTCCCGGTCGATCACTATCGTATTTATTTTATACAGTCCGGGCGTGGTGCAGTCGGAGTGGATAATGTAAGAATGAATGTTCAGGCGGGTGATGTGATAGCGGCGTCTCCAACCGAAACGGTCATTGCTGATGAGAAGCTGCGGTGTCTTGCTGTTGGTTTTCATCATGACTTTTTTTGCGTCAGGGTGCAGCGACATGAAGTGTACTGTGATGGTGTTATTTTCAACAGAGTTGCGTCCATTCCCAAGAGTCGATTGCCCGATCAAGAATGGTCGCAGATCGGACAGTTCTTTGAACAGCTTCAAAATATTTTGGATAGGGGAGGAGTTTATGTGGAAGATCGGGCAGTAAGTACACTACGATCGATGTTGCTGCTGGTCGCAGAGTACAAATTGAATAGCCTGACCCCGGCGGAAAAATTACCCGCAAGTCCCCTGTCACCACTGGTACTGGGTTTTCAGGACCTGCTTGAGGAAAATTACGTTGCGCATCGGGACGTTGCCTTTTACAGCGAACAACTCCATGTGACACCTGCAACACTTAACCGGCGATTGAAATCTGAGATCGGTTTGACTGTCACTCAGGCCGTCAATGAGAGGCTGGCAATTAGAGCCAGGGTTGAGCTACGCGCAGGCGTTAAGCCTGTCAAACAGGTTGCATTCGAACTCGGGTTCGAAGACCCACTGTATTTTTCAAGATTTTTCAAAAAGCAATTTGGTCAGTCACCTTCACATTACTTCATGCAGAACGGGAAAGCCTCTTCCGTGGATTGAAAGTAATGACTTGGTACCTTTGTGTTATCTGCTTCAGGTGGCGGCGCCATCACGTTGTTGTTCAAGTTGCTCCCAGCGCTCAAATGATTGTTCCAGTTCTATGGCAGCCTCTGCGGCACGAGTTGTTACGGCCTCGGTATCTTTGCCGGAGCCATAAAATCCAGGCTCACTCATGGTAGCTTGCAATTGTTCGATTTCTTCTTCCAATGCGTTGATCTTGTCCGGCATTGCATCCAGCTCACGTTGTAGTTTGTAGCTAAGCTTGACAGGCTTGGCTTTGCTTTGTGTGCCTGCTGTGTGTTTGGTATCAGATTTTTGTGTGCCTTGTTGTTTATTGTTACTGGCTGTTGCTTTGTTCGCGTTTGTACTCTGGTTACCACCGGTCTGATGCACCCAGTCGGAATAGCCTCCAACAAATTCACTGACGCGGCCATTCTTGCCAAACACAATGCTGCTGGTAACCACATTGTCCAGAAATTGCCGATCATGACTGATAACAATAACCGTACCCGGATATTCAGCCACCAGGGACTCCAGTAACTCCAGTGTTTCGATATCAAGGTCATTGGTAGGTTCATCAAGCACCAGTAAATTGGAAGGCTGCAGAAACAGCTTTGCCAGCATCAGCCGATTGGTTTCACCACCTGATAAAGCGGTTATCGGTGCTCTTGCTCGCTGCGGGGAGAACAGAAAATCCTGCATGTAACTGATGATATGCCGCTCTTCGTTGTTGATGGTGACCATGTCGCGACCACCGCTGACATTATCCATGGCGGTGGCTGACAGGTTAAGAGAATCCCTGAGTTGGTCAAAGTACGCGACCTCAAGGTTGGTGCCATGCTCGACCTTGCCTGACTGTGGTTCCAGCTCTCCCAGCAATAGTTTGATTAGTGTGGATTTACCCACACCATTAGGCCCAATAACACCGATTTTGTCGCCACGCATGATGGTGGTATTAAATCCATTTACAATCGGGTGTGTGTCTGATTCCCCGTCAAAGCTGAATTTTATGTCGGTGGCTTCGATTACTTTTTTACCGGATCGAGAAGCTGTGTTGGCTTGCAGATTGACAGTACCCGAAACATCGATGCGCTTGCGGCGCTCATCCCGAAGTTTTTTTAATGCTCGTACCCTGCCTTCATTCCGTGTTCGTCGTGCTTTGATCCCTTGTCTGATCCAGACTTCCTCTTGCGCGAGTTTTTTGTCAAAGGCAGCATTTTGCTGGGATTCAGTTTCCAGTAATTGCTGTTTACCGGTCAGGAATTTTTGGTAGTTTCCTGGCCAGTCGGTCAGCTGCCCCCGGTCCAGATCAATAATCCGGTTTGCCAGTTTTTGCAGGAAGGAACGATCATGAGTGATAAAAACCAGGCTGCAGCGTAGCGTTTGCAGGTATTGTTCAAGCCACTGGATGGAGGCAATATCCAGATGATTTGTGGGCTCGTCCAGCAGCAGGATGTCCGGGTCAGTCAACAGAGCGCGAGCCAGTAGTACTCTTCTTTTCATACCACCTGATAATTGCTCGAAGCGCTCACCGGCCTCGAGTTGCATTCTTGATAGCGTTTCGGCGACCTTGTGTTGCAACTGCCAACCGTCGCAAGCGTCGATTTCAGATTGTAGTTGATGTAATTTGCCGGTGTTTTGCGCTTCAACATCCCCGCTTTGCTCCAGCAACAGGCTCTCGTTATGGTAGCTGGCCAATAACTCTCCGATATCGGGTAACCCGCTTGCCACTACGTCGTAGATTGTGCCGGACAGATCGTTTGGAACATCCTGGCGCAGATAGGCGAGTTTCAGCCCCTGGGTCAGGGTCCTCTCCCCATCATCGGGCTTGATACTGCCTGCGATGATTTTTAGCAGAGTGGATTTGCCGGTGCCGTTGCGCCCGACCACAGCCGAACGTTGATGCTCGTCAATGGCGAGATCGACCTCCTGCAAAACCGGATTGTCGCCAAAACTGATACTGACCTTGTTGAGTCGCAGGAGTGCCATGCGATTACCCAATGTGGATGACCGTGTATTTGAACACACTGTGATGTGCTGCGGAAGCCATCGCTGATGGCTCGGCGGTCCTTAATATTCAGCCCGGTCGATGGACACCTGTTTTACATTAGCGGGAGGACGGGGTGGATCAGTCTTGTCAGGCGCTTTGGCTCTTTAGCTGGTTATCGGACTCGGCAATTTCAAGGTCGATATAGTAGGTTTGGTAGCACAGACCTACTTGTTGACTGGTGAAGGGGCTTTCAAATAGTTGGAAGCGAAAAGGTGAGTCCATCAGAGTATTCATTGATGTCCATAGCTGTGGCCTTGCCATCACACCACCAGCGAGAAACACGGTAACCACGAATTGATCGTTACTGATGTAGCCGATTGCATGGAAGCCATCGGTTTCAAATTGAACAAGCGTGATCTTGTCGTCATCAGTTATCACCTTGCAGGCATAGCCGTTCATGGTTTCAGTGCTGCCATCCAGGTTGTCCCGAATAAATCGATTTGGAAGAAAAATTACTTTGCGGGACTTGTGAACCATCTGTGCAGATACCCGGATCATCCTGCCGATGTCCATTCTCAGGTTGCCCTTGTTCAGCACGTGCGGGGATGACAGTGAACGAGTCGGCCCCGGCATGCCAGTCTGTTTCAATAACAAACTGATGCCAAGAGCGAGATTGGGTAACTGCTTTTTTCGGCGCTCGACAATGGGAGTCAGATCCAGATGCCGACGGTCTTCTATCAGTCCCATCTTCTGGCTGGCGGCGAAGGCGTGCAGATATTCAAGTACTTCCGGTTGGTCTTCTGCCATCTCTGGCGGTACAAACAAAGCCAGCTTGCCCCCCGCGCTTTGACAGCTCAGAGTTGCGCGCAGACGGGATTGTACAACCTGGTCGGTACCCGCGAGTTCATCGCGCAAGCTGATAATCCAATCTGATTCTGGTTGCTCAGCTGAACGAACGGGCTTTGCTGTTTGCATTACTGTAATTCCACTGGTGAATCGAATCTGCAGCTGACGGCTTTTGCAGGGCTGATCAGCCGGGTGCGGATCCAGTTTCTAAACGGTCGACTGTTAATGCCCGGCAGATTTACCCATGCCGTGCTGATCAAGTGGTGAGTTCAAACGCCTCAGAGACAATCACACATCACATTGATAAACAGAACGACGGAGTAGAAGCGATATTCGGGCCATCCCTGACGCTCGAGAATGATGATTCTGATATGGCTTGGCGACAGCGTATCGTTTCGCTGCGGTTGTGCCGAAAATGGGCCGGGATTCAGTTTACTGCGCTTGTCGAAGTACCTGGCGTCGAGTGCCAGACCGCTTTAGCGGATGCATTAGTCATCCGTTCGTCAAGATATCGCCATGTAACAGCGTGTTGTTGTGGGATGCCAGAGAATCTGGCGGACGATATACCAGACAGTGAGCATTTACGACTGGCCGATGGAGAGTTCCATCAACCGGGAGGCAAACAAGGAAAGGCAGACAGGGAGAGGCTGAGGATGAGACATCGCCTGGTCAGAAGGTTTGGCAGGTTATTCGGAAGGAGTTTCCTGTTCGATGGCTGCCCATTCAGCGGGTGTATGCGCTTTGATGGTCAGAGCATGAATAGCGCCCGATTTAATGTGCTCGTCGAGTACTGCGTAGACCATCTTGTGTCGATTAATCAGTGATTTTTCTTCAAATTCTGCGCTGACAACTCTCGCTTCAAATTTGCTGCCGTCACCGGTGATCTCGGCGCTGGAGCCTGGTATCGCCTTCTCTACCATGTCACAGAAAAAATCCATTCGCATGTCGTTGTACCCGTATCATCTGCAGCCAACATTATAGCGCGTAAAAGTGCCGTGCTGGCCATATCGTGCAGATAAATTGATTAGAGCTAAGGTGAAGGTAGCTGCATGCAACACAAAGAAGATAGCCACCGACTTCGTGCTTCAGATCTGGTTGTGGACAAGGGCTCGGAAGCGAGGCCAAAAAAAGGGCCCGGAGTGCGGGCCCGATTGGGGGTGAGAACGTGACACCATATTTTGGAGCACGTCCTAAAAGCTTAGTAGTGGTGTAATAAAAGTCAAATAAGTATCAGATAAAAAACCTCTTTGCCCAAATTTGATTCGGAGGCACCTCAGTCTCTTGCCTACTGGGGCCTCTTGCCCTCCGGACCTCCTCTTGCTGGTTATTGAGGGTTTTCGTAAAAAATGTACGACGTCGAGTAGTCACTAAATTCGAAATAGACCTTTTTCTCACCACTGTCGACTTTGCTGTTCAAGTTCTCGTCCAACACTCCATAGCCGAAGCGGTAGGGGCGATCGAGATCATTGCTGGTGCCTGAGGCTGTGGTGACCTTGTCGATTTTCATAAATCGTTTGACCAGCTTTTCGCCGGCGTAGACTTCCAGAACGCCGTCAGTGCCTGTCCAGTTTTGAACGGCTCGTCCAAGCTTGTTCTGAGATTCCTGAGTACAACCGCTGACAATAGTCGCCATGATCAGTGACAACGATAAAAAGATTTTTTTGAGCATAATCGATACTTTCCTGGTTTCTGTTTGCCCTAGTTTAACCTGTATGGGCCGGGATCGAATCCCTGCGGCAGGATTTTTACAATTAACCGGGCACAATGTTACCGCCCGCTAACGCTTGGCGCACTATTCGGCAGTTTCAAATCATCTGACTCGGCATCGAGTCTGCATGGCGAGACAGCCACTTGGTATACTGCCTGCTTCACCAATCTCAGGTTTCAGCGAAACGCCCCATGAACAAACCAGAATCCACGATGGCCCAATTTGGTATACGGATAAAGATGCCTGAAAACGACCCCATGAGTGCTCCCCACCTGCTTGGTGACTCATGGGCCAATGAGCGTTGGTTCGATTCCGAAGCCGAACGGGATCGTGCGGTGGAGGGTATTCTGCGACAGCCACCGTACTACCGGAAAGGTGACAGCCCCTCGATCATCGTTGAGAAAATCGAACGTCCGAACTCAGCCAGCTAACCTGTCGGGTTGCGATCAGGTGTCGTGTTTTTGGGATAGTCGTGAAAGCCGAGCGCAATTGATGCCGTTTCAAAGTCTTGCCAGCGCTGGCAATCAATCGAAAAATGGCCAACAGCGCAAGTGGGCACTGATAGTGGGGTGCCGTTGAGCAAGGCCATCAGGTTTTCAAAAGAAGGGTTGTGGCCTACCACCATGACATGTGATTTTGCATCGTCGAGGCCTGAAATGAGGTCCATCACTGCACCCGTGGTCGCCTCATAGAGACTTTTCTCAAGCTTTATTGCATTTTCGTCGTGACCCAATCCTGTCGCTAACAAGCGGGCGGTTTGCAGGGCACGTTGGGCCGGGCTGGAAACGATAAGATCGGGGATGCAGCCACGAAGCTTCAATCGCGCAGCCATGGTCGGAGCGTCGCCCAGGCCGCGTTTGTTTAAAACCCGATCAAAATCTTGTGTCGAAGGATCATCCCAACTGGACTTTGCATGACGAACCAGCGTCAACAAATTCATTGAAACTTGCTCAGACGCCGGCGACCAGTCTTTTAACCGGTCGAGCAGCCAGGATCTCGGCATCAGCCGTGCGGATGTATCCAATCCCCTTGTCAGTCTCAACTTGCAACCAGCCATCGGTGCGGCCGCCCAGTCTTAAGCGTGAGCCCGGAGCTACTCGAACGAGAATGCGGGAAGTAGAATCCGGTTTCTGGTAAACCCCTTTCGGATAGTAGCTACCAACAACCAATACCCATTCGCTGCGGTTATCAGGAGCAATATCGGGGGAATCTCCGGCAGAACTGACTACCACGCTTCCAATTTTGGTTCTGTTTTGCTCGAATTTTCGGTTTACATCCACCCGAGCAGTTTTAACCTTGACCTTTTTGGGGCCAGGTAATGCCGTTGGTTGGTAAACCACTATCTTGCCGCCTCTGACTCTTTTGTCAGGGCTTTGGCTGGATTTCGGATTGGGTTGCTGGCTTGCGACCACCGTTGTTTTTTGGGTGACGGGTGCACTTGCAGCCTCAGACGCAACTGCAGTGCTGAGGTCTGTCGGGCTGAGCAAATAGCCGGGGATTGTTAATACCGTGCCTGATTTTAACAACCGCGGGTTGCTGATGTTGTTGAAATCAGCAATGGCTTGCCAGTTGTTTTGAGAGCCTGTCAGTGTGTGGGAAATCCCTGCCAGACGTTCACCACGGCTGACTATGTACTGGATATCACTTTGAACTACCGGCGCTTGCACAGCTACGGGCTCAGTTGTTTTGGGGGTGGTGGTACAAGCTGATGCCAACGCGGCGGCGAGGATCAGGCCTGTCACGGAACGGGTACTTAGTGTCATCGTCATTATCCTGCTCGTCTGCGCGAGCTTATCAGGTTTGCTTTGTGGGCATACTGAACTCAGAGCCAGAATGCCTGCAGACCGCCTGTTCCGAGATTGTCGGTTCAGATCGCCTGTCAACGGGAGCAGGTTACCTTGAGTTATTCGCGCGTGTTGGACATGCTAGCGCTTTTTGATGTGATCTGTGTTACAAAAACGCGATATTCGCTCGCATTGCCTGTAAGTTTGCGAGTTTTAACACAATCGCTGGAAACTTGACGCTTGAGACGTCTGGGGCGTCTGGTTTAGCTGGATTTGGCGGAAGTTTGCGGGGAGCTGGAGGGTAGTGCATACCCGCAGCCCAGACCGGACTGCGGGGTTGAACTGTTTACTACTTGGTATCGCGAGAGTGAACGAATCCGACACCGCGGTCAGTGACTACCTCAAACCAGGGGCCAATGGCTCGTGAAACTTTCAGTTTTGTGCCTGGAGAGACTCTCATCAGTAGTGACGATGAAAAGTTGGCGTCGTTGTAGATTGCCTTGGGATAGTAGGTACCACTGATCATGATTTCCTGACTCTTCTTGCGGCTGTCAACCGCAAGCGCCTGTTCCGCTTTTTCAACTTCGATGGTGGGTGGTTCTGCCTTGAAGTTGGCGTCTACGGTGACAAGCTTTGGTGTCTCTGTCTTTGCACTGGTATCTGTCTGGCCGGCTGCAGCAAGTTGCTGGTTTTCCGCTGTTCCGCTAGCAGACTTCGGGATGGTCAGCCTGGCGACAGCTTCAGCTGCTGCTTCTTTGGGTGTCTGAGTCGGTGTCACCGTCTCTTTGGCTGCGGCCAGCTTTGGAGCTGCTTTCTCGGAGCCCTCGCTGCCTGTTGACAATAATGACTCAGGTACGTTGATTTTTTGCCCGTAACGTATGTTGGAAGCGGCCTTTTCGTCGAAGGCGTTGAAGTTTGCGATGATCTTCCAGTTGTTGGCATTACCGGTTGAACGCTTGGCCAGATGCCACAAGGTCTCACCCGCCTCTACCGTGAATTCTTGCGACGGGCCACTGCCAGCCTCGGCTGAAGCCGGCTTATTGGCCACCAGCTTCTCAGTCGAAACCACCTCTTTTTTGGCTTCGACGGGGTTGTTCGCACTCGCTGCAGCGACGGTTGTCAGCTCAACCTCATTAACGGTTGGCAGGTTTTTCATATCAGCCGGGATGCGAATCTTTTGGCCAACATAGACGCTACCGTTCTCATCCAGATCATTCAGAGAAGCAAGAATTCGCCAGTTGTTTGCATCACCGGTCAGCTGCTTGGCGAGGATCCAGAGAGTTTCGTTTTCGCCAACCGTGTGGAAGAGATCCTCTCCGTCACTGTCGATAACCTTCTCGCTGGCCGCCGGTTCGTTCTCAAGATCCGCGAGGATGTCGATGCTTTCAGCTTCTTCAACAATAGTGAACTCGTCGGACGGCAACAGGACGGGTGCGGTCGAGACGGTTTCAGCCGCCAACATCTCGTTGTATTCCCCGTCTTCGAGCAGTGCGAGATCGACTTCATCGAGGAATTCATCCGGTTTTTCTGCAGCGGACCGATCTTTTAGCTTGAACAGGTGCTTGGTACCGGTCCAAACCCGGTTGCCAGCCGAGCCAATGGCCGAGGTAACCTTGTCCATTGGATATTGTGGTTGGCCCGGCTGAGTGCTGGCGCAAGCGGTGAGCATCAGGGTCATGATGCAGGTGAGGAAAATTTTACTGTTTCTGGATATCGTCGACATTGTCATCCCGGTTCTTGCTGTTACTTGCAAGTTAGTGGTTTTCGAAAAGCACTCCTATTAGATAGTCGCTAGGGAATGGGTCGTCAACAAAACATTGTCAGTTTCGCAAGAACAAATTCTTGACGGGTACGGGTTATTTGCTCCAGGTATCGCGCAAGGTCACGGTGCGGTTGAATACGGGCCGGCCGGGTTTGCTGTCAACACGATCCACAACAAAATAACCGGTTCGTTCAAATTGATATCTGGCCTCGGGTTCACTGTTGGCAAGTGATGCTTCAACACGGCTATTAACAAGTACCTGTAAAGAGTCCGGATTGATCACCTCTTCGAAGTTTTCGCTGGCTGCCGGGTTGGGTTGGGTGAACAGTGGCTCATACAGCCTGACTTCGGCCTCAACAGAATGCTCGGCTGACACCCAGTGGATGACACCTTTGACCTTGCGCCCCTCCGGTTTTTTACCCAGTGTTGCCGGATCATGGCTGCAGTGCAGCTCGATGACCTTGCCCTGGTCATCCTTGATCACCTTTTCGCACTTGATGACGTAGCAACCGCGCAGTCGAACTTCACCTCCCGGAATCAGGCGCTGGTATTTTGGCGGTGGGTTCTCGGAGAAGTCATCCCGGTCGATGTAGATTTCGCGGCTGAACAGCATTTGACGTGTGCCCAATTCCGGCCTCTGTGGATGGTTGGAGAAATCCAGATTGAGTGTTTCGGACTCGGCCATATCAGTCACTACCAGCTTGATCGGATCAAGTACCGCAAGACGCCGCTCGGAAGTGGCGTTCAGGTCATCCCGCACGCAGGTTTCCAGCACTGCCATCTCAATCCACGCATCGTTCTTGGTGATACCAATTCGATCACAAAAGTCACGAATGGCGGCCGGCGTGTAGCCGCGTCTACGCAGTCCTGTGATAGTGGGCATTCTCGGATCATCCCAGCCAGAGACAAACTGCTGCTCCACGAGCTGTATCAGCTTGCGCTTGCTCAGTACAGTGTATTCCAGGGACAGTCGCGCGAATTCGATCTGCTGGGGGTGGCAGGGAGTTTGAAGCGTATCGAGTACCCAATCATACAAAGGCCTGTGATCTTCAAATTCGAGTGTACACAGAGAATGGGTAATACCCTCAATGGAATCCGACAGGCAGTGCGTGTAGTCATACATCGGGTAGATATTCCACGCATCACCAGTGCGGAAATGATGAGTTTTCCGGATTCTGTACAAGGTGGGATCACGCATATTGATATTGCCAGAGGCCATATCGATTTTGGCCCTGAGAACGTGCTCACCCTCTTCGAAATCACCGTTTTTCATGCCCTCAAGCAATCTGAGGTTTTCTTCCGGTGATCGATTTCGATAGGGGCTTTCGACGCCCGGTTCCGTAAGTGAGCCACGCATCTCGCGCATTTCTTCAGCGCTTGAGCTATCGACATAGGCCTTACCAGCTTGAACCAGCTGAACAGCGTAGTCATAAAGTTGCTGGAAATAGTCTGATGCATGCCGTTGTTCAGCCCATTTAAAACCAAGCCACTCGACATCTGCCTTGATCGCGTCCATGTACTCAACACTTTCTTTTTCAGGGTTGGTGTCATCGAAACGCAGATTACACAAACCGTTATAGTCGGCGGCGACACCGAAGTTCAAACAGATCGATTTGGCATGCCCGATGTGCAGATATCCGTTCGGCTCAGGGGGGAAACGCGTCAGCACACGCCCCTGATGCTTGTCGGCGGCGATGTCTTTTTCAATGATGGTGCGGATGAAATTGGATGGTGCTGTTCCGGTATCACCGGATTCGGATTTGCTCATGGTTTTATTGACTCTGCCCAACTGCATGCGTGGTTGGGCCGGAATGAAAGGGTCCATCGATGTTTGCACAGGTGCTGATTACCGAAGCATCCTGGTAAGCACCGTATTATTGTGTTGATGATAACGCTAACCGACCCTGTAAAACACGAAAATTCTCAACGACAGGGTTATTTTCAGCCCCAGCCAGAGCCTGACTACTGCTTGGGTTTCAGGCCTGCATATTCCCGATATTTTCGCAGAACCTTTTTGACGTAGCTCTGTGTTTCCGGATAAGGGGGAATCCCCTTGTATTTATCCACCGCCGTTGGGCCTGCATTGTAGGCTGCCAAAGCCAGCTTGGTGTTGTGTTGGTAGCGCTGGGTGAGTTCTGCAAAGTAACGCACTCCAGTGGCGATGTTTTTTTCTATGTCGTAGAGTTCGGTAACCCCGAATTGTGCTGCTGTGGCTGGCATCAATTGCATCAAGCCCCGGGCACCCGCAGTGGACTTGGCATAAGGGTCAAAACAGGATTCTATGCGGGCGATGGCTTTCACCAAATGCTTGTCCAGACTGTGTTCGTTGGCAAAGCGCTCTATGTAGGGTGAAATTTTTGCCGCTCTGCCGGCAAGCTGGCCGGAGGTGAGGTTTTTACAAGAGGCTGTTGCTTGTGGACGCCCATAGCTGCCCTGGTAGCTGCGTCGACCGGCCTGTCCACTGGCTACTTCTTCAATGGAGACTTCCCCGTTGGCCAGCTGGCGCTTGTTGACCTTGATGTCTGTGAACAGGACCGAGCCGTCCTTGTCGGTGTATTTATAGGCAGCAGATTTTTGTGAGCCGGCCTGCAGGGTCGACGAAAGCAGAAGAATCATCGCGCACCCACCCAGCCTCCTCAGGCTGTAGTAGCTGCTTTTGAAATCGGCCTGTGTTTCCGGCTTGAACACGTAAAACCCCCGGTAAAATCGCCGCCTGCAATCGGGTAGGCATCTGCATTAACAACCACGCCAATAGTGCAGATGGTCGGCTACCGCAGCCCTTGCTGGAGGCGCTTTGGTCACTGTTGCAGTTCCGAGGTACAAGAATCCTACCAACTCATCCTTCTCGGCCAGACCCAGCGCAGATTTAACATCGCTATCGCGCGCGTTGGGTCCGGTCAGCCAGATGCTGCCAAAACCCAGAGCGTTGGCCGCTAATTGCATCTGTTGAGCGGCTGCCCCGGCAGATACGATTTGCTCAACCTCCGGTGTTTTGGGGTGGTCAGGGGTGATGATAGCGGCCACAACAATGATCAATGGTGAGCGTAGCGGTTTGGATTTTTGACCCTCTATTTTCTCATCTGGCATATCGGGGTCACGTTTGCGGGTCGCTTTGACAAAGATATCCCCGAGCTCATGCCTTGCCTCGCCTCTGACCACAGTAAAGCGCCACGGGCGCATTGCTGCGTGGTCTGGTGCTGCCAGCCCGGCTCTGACAATCTGCTCGATTTGATTGTCGTCCGGTGCCGGTTCAACCAGCAAACGTGCTGGGGTAGAGACACGTTGCTGTAGCAAATCAATCAGCTGCATGGTGTAGAATCCTGATGGGGTGGTGATTTATTGCACTACTCGAGTGGGGCTAACGCACTTTCCAGTACTGCGGGTCGTCAGG
>CALFCE010000247.1 GCA_937951215.1 uncultured Granulosicoccaceae bacterium | reverse complement strand
TCAACAGTTTCCCCCCGATATTAATGGGTATACTGTCCCCCGGTTTTTTCTGTCCCCCGGTTTTTAATTGGTATACTGTCCCTCGGTTTTTTGTTTGGCGCTGTCGTTGCGCTGGTCGGCCAGGCGATCAAGATAGCGTGTATCAACATCACCGGTAACGTATTCGCCAGTAAAACAGCTGGATTCAAATTGCGAAACTGTACGGTTACCAAAGCCGACAGCATCTTCCAGATCCTGCAAGTCCTGATACACAAGCCAATCACAGCCAATAATTTCCTGGATCTGTTCAACACTGCGGTTGTAGGCAATCAACTCACTCGCCGCCGGCATATCAATGCCATACACATTGGGGTACCTGACAGGAGGTGCGGCCGATGCCAGATAGACTTTGCGCGCACCAGCATCACGTGCCATCTGCACAATCTGGCCTGAGGTAGTACCTCGCACAATTGAGTCATCCACCAGCAGGACGGTTTTTCCACTGAATTCCAGTTCGATCGGACTGAGTTTCTGGCGTACCGATTTTTCACGCAGCTTTTGGCCTGGCATGATGAACGTACGTCCGATGTAGCGGTTTTTAATAAAGCCCTCGCGATACTTGACACCGAGATGAAAGGCCAACTCCAGTGCAGAAGTACGACTGGTATCGGGGATCGGTATCACTACATCAATATCGTGATCTGGAAATTCGTTATTGATTTTGCGAGCCAGTTTTTCGCCCATGCGCAAGCGCGATTTATAAACCGAAATATCATCAATAATCGAGTCAGGACGCGCCAGATAAACATACTCAAAAATACAGGGTGTCAGCGTAGGAGCGCTGGCACACTGCCGGGAATGTAGCTTGCCGGCCTTGTCGATGTAAATTGCTTCACCGGCCTCTATATCTCGCATCAGTTTGAAACCAAGCCCTGCAAGCGCGACACTTTCGGAAGCCACAGCGTACTCTGTGCCGTTGTCTGATTCGCGTTTGCCCAACGACAGTGGGCGGATTCCCAACGGATCCCTGAAGGCAAATATCCCCTTGCCCAGGATCATTCCCACTGCAGCATATCCGCCACTGCAACGCACATGAACCCGCGCCACACTATCGAAAATATTTTTTTCGGTCAGCTGGCGCTCAGTGATTTGGCCTTGCAGCTCGTGGGCGAATACATTGAGCAAGACCTCGGAGTCAGACGTTGTATTGATATGACGTAGATCGGATTCGAACAGCTCTTGCTGCAGCTTCTCGGCATTGGTCAGATTACCGTTGTGTGCAATCACGATTCCGTAAGGGGAGTTGACATAAAACGGCTGCGCCTCACCCATCGATGAAGTACCAGCGGTTGGGTATCGTGCGTGCGCAACACCAATATTGCCTTTCAGGCTGCGCATGTCCTCTGCACTGAATACATCACGCACCAGACCCACATCTTTATGGGTGTGCAAGCTGCGATGATCACAGGTGGCGATACCCGCTGCATCCTGCCCCCGGTGTTGCAATAAGGTCAGGCCATCATAGAGACAGCTATTGACAGCTTGTTTACCAGCAATTGCGATTATGCCGCACACAATTTTCTGTTCCTGAAGTTTTGAGGTTGAAGCGTGCGACCCGGTTCGAAATCAAGCACCCGAGTTGTCAAGCGTTCGAGAAATCGAAATGGTCTGCAATTTCCTGTGGCAATTTATTATGAATCGATTCAGCGATATTCTCGAAGCGGGGAATCAGTCTGGATTGTTGCCACCAGCTTTCCTGCGGGATTGTCGGCACCAGATGCGAAACCAGCACCAGCAGAGCGACCATAACCACGCCTCTGAGAATCCCGAATATTACCCCAATCACGCGATCAGTTGGTCCTAACTTCGCATTAGCCATGATTTTTTGAAACAGGTAGTTGATCAGCCCACCAATAAAGAGGCAACCCAGAAACAGCACGACGGCGCTGATTCCCAACCGGGCGGTCGGGCTTTCGATGGTCTCTGGCGGTAACAAGGTAGCAAATTGCCTGGTAAAGGACAGGGTAATGATAATGGCTCCGATCCAGGTCAGCAGCGATACTGCCTCCCGGAAAAAACCACGCACCAGACTGACCAGTGCCGAAACGATAATGATTGCCAGAATTACTATATCAACACCAGACATGATTCAACCTTGAGCCGGCTGGCAACCCATAGTGGTCACGACCGGTCCGAACTGGAAAAAGAATAACTCTGTTTTTAACTATAGTTCACCTGCGCCGGATTCCACGTGTTCGAACCTGCAACCCAGACCGCCAAACCACACGCTGATGGCTATTTCGGCAGCTGGGCGCCGCATTCTATCAGGGATACCGGCCTATCACGGGTATTGACGAATCAATGCCTGCTGGCCAATCAAACGTTCTATCTCACGCTGGTTGTTTTCGGCTTTGAGTCGATCGGTGACCGGCCCGACCTTGACCCGGTACAACGGTGCACCCGCTTTGTCGGCCAGACTGACAAAAGACGGGTACCCGGCAGCTCGCAATTTATCGCGCAGGCTCAGGGCATTGATTTCGTCAGAGAAGCTACCAGCCTGTACCACCCAGGCACTGAGTTCTGTAATTTGCGACGAGGCTTGTTGTCGGGGCTGTGTCTTGGCGGCCTGCTCCACCGGCTTTGGAGCTGGTGCGGCAGCTTCGGCCTTGACCGGGGGCTTGGCTGCAGGTTCAGGGGTCTCCTCGACGATGGTTTCAACAGGCGCAGGCTCGGGGGAAACGCTGGGGGTTGGTTTTGGCTCTACATCGACAGGTTTTTGAGCCTGCACTGATGGGGTTTGGGTGACAACAGGGGTGGCGGGCTGCGATTGTTGTTCCACCTGACCGTCAGACCCGATAATTCGCGGTGGTTCTGTACGCAGCTGTTCGACACGGCGGAACCTGCTCTCACTGCCCGACCCGTCCAGCAACAGCGGCAGAAAAATGACCGCGAGTGCAATCAACACAGCCGCACCGAGCAATCTGCGTTTCAGTGTGTTGGCATCATCCGGTTGACCACTACTGGTCTCTGGCAGGTTTAATGGCACGAGTACCAAAGGGTTCGAAATCCGTAGCGAGCGAGGCGAATGTTCATTATACCAGCCCGAAGCCGGATTGATTTGTTACCCCTTTGTGACATCAGACCGAGCAGTCAAATAGCTCAACGCATCGGTGACAGTGTAAAAGGAGCCAAACACCAGCACAGCCGCGGCCGCAGTGTCTGCAAGGTCGGCAGTGGCAGCTTTTAAGGCCGCCTCGACGCTATTGTAAAGTTCCGTGTCATCTCTCTGAATGTGATGCGCAAGATCGCCTGCAGGCAGTGCCCTCGGAATTTCAAGTGAGGCGCAATACCAGCGCTCGACTACCGGGCCCACTGCCTCGACAATGGGTGCTATATCCTTGTCTGCCATAACCGCACAGACGGCATGAAAGCGCTGCTGCGGATATCTTGTGGAGAGGCTTTCGGCCAATGCCTGAGCCGCGGCCGGGTTGTGGGCAACATCCAGCACGATGACGGCCCCATCAACATCAAGCTCCTGCATACGCCCGGTCACACGTGCTTCCCGCACTGCTGTTTCAAGTGCATGGTCAGGCACCGTAAGCAGATCGCCAAGCTGCAACAAAGCACAGATCGCACACGCGGTATTGGTTATCTGATGCGGCCCCAACGAATCTGCTACTGCGATCTCGTGATTGTGCTCTCCGTATTTGAACCGCAGTGCCTGCGGCCCGGCCTCCTCGTCAGCTTGTGTCATTTGATTGGCAATCTGCCGTGGTTGTTGATTCGTAACGACAGCATCGAACTCGTGTCCAATCCGCAGAACTTTGGCACCGATCTCTGCACCTCGTGCAGCAAGCGACATAGGTGGTTCCCGGTCACCTATAATCAACGGCTTCCCGGCTCGAGCAATTTCAACCTTCTCCAGTGCGATGCCACTGCGGTCCCGCCCTAACCAGCTCTCATGATCAACCGCGATACTGGTGATGATGGCACAGTCGGTATCCCATAAATTAACAGCGTCCAGCCGTCCTCCCAGCCCAACCTCCATCACAATGACATCAACATGATGTTGTTTGAAAACCTGCATGGCCGCGAGAGTAGTGAACTCAAAGTACGTCAGCGAGGTCTCTTGTCGATGTGCCTCTATGTCACTTAGCGCGGCACACAAGGCTGCATCTTCAACTGGCTGATGATCAATACGGATACGCTCATTGAAGCGCAATAGATGCGGAGAGGTATAAGCCCCGACTCGGTAGCCCGATGCCACCAAGGCATGCAAGAGCAGCTCAACAACCGAGCCCTTGCCGTTGGTACCACCGACGGTTATAACAGGTTGCGATACCTCGGCAACGCTGGCACGGGTTGAGACCTGCCCTACCCGCTCAAGCCCCAGATCGATCTCTTCAGGATGCAGTTGTTCAAGCCAGCTTAGCCACTGGTCAAGCGACGAGTTTGCATCCGGTTTGCCCGGAGCGGAGGCGGAGCTTTCAGGCATCAGTTGTCGATAACAGGAGATGCTTCAGAGGGAGGGGCATCTGAACCGGTAGAGGCTTCATCATTGTCTGCCTGGCCTCCGACACTGCGATCATGTTGTAACAGTGCCAGCAGACGATTGAGTTTTTCAGGCATGTCACGACGATCAACAATCATATCAATAGCCCCGTGCTCAAGCAGAAACTCACTGCTCTGAAAACCTTCCGGTAGCTTCTCACGCACGGTTTCTTCAATGACGCGCCGCCCGGCAAAGCCGATGCGTGCACCTGGCTCGGCGATAATGATGTCCCCCAGCATAGCCAGACTGGCAGATACACCACCCATGGTTGGGTCCGTCAGTACCGAAATGAACGGGATTTTCTGCTTTGATAACTGGGCCAGCAATGAGCTTGTTTTGCCCATTTGCAACAAGGAAAACAAGGCCTCCTGCATACGCGCACCACCACTGGCACTAAAACAGACTAATGGAATCGAATGTTGCAGACAGTACTCGCAAGCCAGAGCAAATCTTTCACCTACCACTGACCCCATCGAGCCTGCCATAAAGCGAAAATCAAATACTGCCACCACCGCATCCAGACCCTTAATGCTGCCACGCACAACAATCAGTGCATCTTTTTCACCACTGTCTTTTGTGGATTGGCTAAGACGGTCCCGATAGCGTTTGGAATCCTTGAACTTGAGAACGTCGACCGGCTCGATGTGTTGGCCGATTTCCTGTTGACCATCAGTATCCAGCAGCTGATGTAATCTGGCACGCGCGTCGATCTGCATGTGAGCACCGCACTTTTCACAAACATTTTGTGCCCGCTCCAACTCTGCGCGATACAACACAGTTGAACAGCCATCACACTTGACCCATAGCCCTTCAGGCACATTGCCCTTGGTTTCGGTATTGGTACCGATACGTGATGGAATCAGTTTTTCAAACCAGCTCATGCTTTCTTTCCCGCCAACTCTACAGAGATTTAACCAACCGCTTTTACTTGTTCCAC
>CALFCE010000246.1 GCA_937951215.1 uncultured Granulosicoccaceae bacterium | reverse complement strand
GTTTGAGCTCCCCGAGGAAGCGGCCGACGCCTATGACGAGGCCTCCAGGATAGCTTTTGAGGGTGCCGGGAGTGTCGAGGAAAAAATCCTGGCGGAAATCACGATCGCAGAGCATCAACTGAAACATGGTGACCCGGAATCAGCGCGTGAACGCTATGAACTTGCAAAGGTTCAGGCGACCGAGCATGGCCAATCCAAGCTTGCAGATGGGGCTTTTGCATACATTGCAAGAAGCCAGGCTGTTCAAGGACTGTTGGACGACGCGAGCACAACCAATGAACTAATTTCGAATGCTGAAATTCGTGACAAGTCACTGGTGCAAATCAGCACCTATGCAGCAAAGCTGGAAGCGTCGGAAGATCCAGAACAGGCTGCAGCACACGAGTTAGTAAAAACAGGTGACACGGATATTGATGAGCTGATCGAGATGACCATGAAAAACAAAAAAACACTTGAAGCTGCAAGTGGATTGCTCGGCCAGAAGGAGTAATTGTCTGAACTAGTGTCAAGACGTAGAAACCCGGACTTGATCTTGCAAGCAGTGCCAGATTTGATTGGAGCTGGTCATCTTTTGTAAGTTGTAGAAGTCGGTACTTAATCCGACCGACAGTGTACGCTCTCATCGAGACCTGTGTTTCCGCTTAGTTCCCGAAGCAGACGACCAGGGTTCACAACTCCATCACGAAAATGTACTCTTGTTCTTGGGAATTTCCTGGGTACCGTTGTCGCTATAGAACCGGAGAGCCCATTGACTGTTCGTATTGTCAGCTAACTTTGCAACAGGAAGCTCCAGTCCAATGGCGAGTTCTTTGTCGAGTCCGAGTTTATCCAGTAGTTTTGCAGTGACTGCCAAGGGATCTTCAGATAAATCTTCATAATTGATGCGCAGCGGGGTTATCCCCTCGTTGGCAAACCAAGATATCCATCCCTGATCCATTTCGGCTAGCTCCATCATATGTTGCTGTATCGACTCAGCATGGTAGACCGGCTCTTGCGGTGCAGAGAGACGCTCCAGCTCTTGTCCGTTTGGTGCTTTATGCCAAAGGCCCGTTTGCGATGCGATGACATAAGATATTGCTTGTTCAAGCTTATTCTGGCGAGTTAAATGAACGAATAGTGTGCGACCGAATACTTCCTGGATTCGATCCCGATCATTTGAGTGGACAGGAACAAGAACGTGTAGTTTTTGCATGAAGTATTCGAAGCTATGCCGTTGTAAACGAAGACCAAAAATGCCAGTTCTTCCGGTGCCTCGACTACGAGCTGCCTTAAAAACATCTGACAACAATTCGCGTTCAGATTTCGTATTGTCAGGGGCGAGGTCGTAGTAGCCCATCCAGTCTGAAATCGAAGGACTATGAAAATGTGAGTCTGGAACGCCAGATTTGCCTGTAGCTGCCAGTAGTCGGCACAACAATGTGCTTCCACTTCGAGGGCTTGTGCAAAGAATGTAGGATTGGTATTGAGGCACGACATCCGTCTGTAGTGAACACGCTACCATCGTACCTTGCCTACGACCGGTTTGGGTCTATCCGAAATATTCCAGTTTCGATCAATTCTTGATTTTTAAATGTGAGTCAGGCTCAAGGATGATCTGTTACCACATTGATTATCGCATCGTGCTCCAGATACGCCTTTAGCGCAATGGCGACCTGACCAAAGCCTCCTGAAGAATCTAATGCGCTTGCAATGATCTGATCGTCTGAACCTTCAAATCCGCTTTCTTCAATTGTTAAAATTGAATGACCATCCTGTATGTCCTTTATCTGCCAAAGCACCTGGTTAAAGTGATCACCTGATTTCCAGTCAATTCGGATTAATTCAGGTTCCTTGAGTTCCTTCACACGAACTTCTATAGCAAATGAATCTTCGGATTCTCCGACGAACCAAGACACCGTTTTTCCTTCTTGCAGTCCTTCATCTCGACGCATGAACCAAAACTTGCTCATTTTCTCTGCATCTACAAAAGCATTGAAAACCTCAATTGCCGGTGCTCTTACTATTGTTTCAGCTTTTGCAGAAATGGTATTCATACTTTCTTTATAACAAGTTAATCGTGCATTGAGAAGATCTGGCGCCCAACCATACGATGTTCGGGCCATCGTCAGCCGTTTCGACCGTTCGAGTTCGATGCCATCTTTTGGTGCACAAAATCCTGCTGCATTATCCAACACTATTTGCGCCTCTGATGATGCTCCATGACAAGGTGCGAACACCTTTCGACTGGAATGGGGACTGTCAGTTTTAGTCGGATCGTAAGTCTCGCTTTATACCCGCCGATGACCTCTGTAAATAGACTACCGCAAGGATCCGGATGTTCTGGATGGTGTGCCGAATCGGATCAGAGAACGTGGATGGATTTCACAGACCCGAAGATCAGCTGCTATAGTAGTGAAATAGGAGCGGATCGGTGGAACAGGCTTCTGTGTTGATGGTCAGCAGGGCTTGAATCGGGTGTCCGGGAATTCCGTTTTTGTAAAGGAGTTGTTTGTGATCTCTGGATCTGGCATTGAACAATCTGTATTTGAATCGTCCAGTCGGTCGGTTCTCGCATTGCTTCAGAAACGTACCGAATTTGATTTATGGATGATGACCCAGACAATCGGTAACGACTGGAAAATCCTTCACACGGCCAACCGCAGCTATGCTGTGCATGAAGGGATGGTGCTACGCTGGTCTGATTCATTCTGTTCGCGCATGGTGGACGGGCAGGGGCCGAGGGTAGCGGCACAGAGCGATACAATACCCTGTTATGCTGCTGCACCTATTGCTCAGCAAGTACCGATTGGTGCTTATATGGGCGTACCTGTTAGCTATTCAGATGGCAGGTTGTTCGGAACATTGTGTGCGATCGATCCAGAACCCCAACCGCTGTCTGTCGAGCACGAATTATCGCTGGTTGAGGTGTGTGGTGAATTACTCGGATCTATTCTTGACACCGAGCAACGCTCCCGGGAGTTAGCGCGATTGCTGACATCGTGCCAAAAGGAAGCTGCTACCGACAGATTGACAGGGGTGTTCAATCGTACGGGTTGGGAAACCGCTATTTCGGTTGAAGAACGTCGGTCAACTCGGTACAAGAAGCCGCTGAGCGTTGTAGTTGTTGATCTTGATGATTTGAAGAGTATTAACGACAACCAGGGGCATCGAGTGGGTGATGAGGTTCTTAAAACCGCTGCCCAGGTACTTCGCGGCGCTCTTAGAGAGAGTGACATCGTTGCGAGGCTTGGTGGAGATGAATTCGGTGTTTTACTGATTGACTGCAATGAGAAGGGGGCCCACAGTGTCGTTGAAAAGATGAAGATGGCCTTTTCCACTCATGGCATTAATGCTTCTATCGGAAAGTCTACCTTCAATGAAAAATTCGGACTGGATGCAGCAATCGATCAGGCTGATCGTGAGATGTATCGCGCCAAGAACAATCGTAAGCAGCACTAATTTACATCTGCCCTGGATGGTAACTGTGCACTATCGAAGCAACCTGAGTTGTTGCGACAAAGTCAGTAAGCAACCCAATGATTCCGGCCAGTTTTGCTTGCTACCACCACTTTTACAAACAAGCTGACAAGCACGAGGATGCTGCTGCTGTATCTGCTTTCACTTTCAATCAGCTTGCTCGGTAAAATCCTTTTTTTGACGCTCACTGCGTGGAAATATATAAGCAGCTGACTGTTTGAGCCAACCCAGTTTTTCGTAGAAGCCACCTTTTCCAGGTGCAGCGGTCAGCATGGTACTAATGTATGGCTTTAAATCTGATTCAAGCTCCTTGAGTATCTCGCTGCCAATACCCTTGCCCTGATATTCTGGCAGTATTGCAAGATCTACAATCCAGCCGTAGTACACGCCATCATCTACCGTTCTTCCGGTTCCAACAAGTTCATCCCCAATGTATGCAAAGCGAACAAAGGAACTCTTCTTGAAAGCCGCCTCCAGATCTTCAGGTGAGCGTTCCCCCCAGCCGACTGCTTTGATTAATCTTGAGACATCAGCCCAACGGATATCTCTCTGGTCACTTTGATACCGGATTTTCATCATATCGTTTTGTATTGATGTCGCTAACAGGACGGGGTCGTAATCTTTTCTTCAAAGAGTGGCAAATCATACATTATGTTTTTGGATACCATGCATCCGGCCTGTGTGTTGCAATGCTATAGAGGTTAAAATGGCCCCGGATCCAACGGAATGCAGATATGAAGAATTTAAAGCCCAAACAAGCCAAAGCGATGCTGGACGAAAATCCTGATGCCTTGTTTGTCGATTGTCGCAGTGATGCAGAGCACTTTTTTGTCGGGAACCCGATAGGGTCGGTACATGTGGCCTGGCAGGATGGTGAAGACTGGGAGATCAATCCAAATTTTGTCGGGGAAGTGAGGCGACTGGCGGGCCATGCGACTAATCGGCCGATTATTCTTATCTGCAGAAGCGGTAATCGTTCAGTTGATGCCGGTGAGGCGCTGGAAGAGGCCGGGTTCACTAATGTTTATAACGTGCTGCATGGCTTTGAAGGCACGCTGGACGAGAGTCATCATCGCAGTGCAGTTAATGGATGGCGGCATGCAGGATTGCCCTGGCAGCAATTGTGATGGTGAGAGGGTTTCCCCAACGCTCGTCTGGCTCAAGTTTCCACCTGCCAGTGCCCGCCCGCTATTTCCCACTCGTGTCGTTCAACAGGCAGGTATGGAATACCCCTTTACGCCGTAATACCCCTTTGACAGAAACCGGATAATTTTCCGTGGCCATGGGCTAAATTGATGGAAGAACCTTCTGTTGATAAGACGAGCCTGTTTGCTGTGTTGTCGCAGAGCAAGCCAGTGAATTGATTTTGCTGATGTCTGGTGGCTTGTTAATGGAGCTGGCCGGTGGATTCGAGAACAGGAACTTTCCCAAGTCGGCCATTACTTCCCGAAGCTGCGAGTTGTTGAGCACTACGCTCTTTTTCGCTGGATGCTCTGCATGTAAACAGAGCATTTTGTATAGATCATTCCATTGTTCTTTTTCTGCAAGGCCGATAATGGTGCTCCGAAATTGACGTTTTTTGAAGTGGCTGTTTAGTTTATTTGTCAGCATCTTTAAAAGACGCAGTGTCAGAATAGCTACTGTAAGCAAGATGACACTTGCTGATGCAATTCGTAACCAGCCATAACTCAATATTTTTCTGAACACAGGGCTTGCCAGAAACAGACTGCCGGAATTATCTCGCGCCAGTTCCGCCAACAAGTCATCCCTTTCAGGTAGGCCGATGTTAATTCTTCTGGCGGGTATGATGGCCTCGGCAGCTTTGTTGGTTCTTGTATTCCACCAGGCCACTCTCACGGTATCCAGAAACACGGGTATCGGGCTCTGTGCCTTGACGCGATACTGAAAGCTGGCTGTACTGGTGATTGTGCCTGCGACCATGTTTTCGGAGCGTTTCTGATCAATCAGTGATTGTGTCAGGCCACGAGTTTCCAGTGGTGTTATTACCGGCAGCTGGCTTGCAGTAACACCTGTTGCGATGACGCTCAAGGTTCTGATGCTTTCGGAGCCTGCTTTTAGCTGTTTTAGATCACTGGACCAACTTTCAGTTAATTCCAGTGAGCTGGCAGGCAGCCACCACTCACCGTGTATTGATCCTGATTCGATTGCCGGGAGAACTGCGATGGAGCCAACACCACTGGAGCGTTTAAATGCTGCACGTTCCGTTCGTGACTTGACCAGTGTACCGGACCAGCTGACCTCACCTAAATCAATCACTCCTGAAAATTTAGGGAAGATCAGGTATCTCCAGGCAGTTGTGCGCATTCCGTTGCTTGCATCAACGGTGCGGCGTTCACTGAAAACCGGTACAACCTTGAAGTCGTTCAAGCTGGGTAGCTTGAATTGTTCTTCTGCGATCTGATGCTGGTGCTGCAGTGTAATGTCAAGCGTCAGTTGTTGATGCACATAAGGGTTTGAAGGGCTTAGTGTTGTTGTCAGAACAGCATCTGCTGCGCTAACGGTCCAGATCGTTTTGCTGGCAGCCTGCACTTTGATCGTAACGGAATTTGATGTGATGACATCCAGTGGGGTTTGCTCGCCATCAATGGTGTTGCGGCTGGTTAAGGGTCCCAGAATCAAAGGCCCGGCCTTGTCTGCAACAAACTCCATTCTTCTTATTTTTATTTCAATCACCTTGCCACCAAAAACACCAATACGCGTGCCGTAGGTTTCTCGCTCAAAGGGTGCAGCACTTTTTAACAGCGAAAAATCAGGTTCTTCGACAAGGCCAACGTACTCTATATCGAGAATGATCAGGTCGCCGACAAAAACACGGGGAGTTTCGGTGGACATCTTGATGTACGGGCTAATTTCAGCGGCAGATTTGCCAGACCACAGAGAAGTGTTACTGATCAGTAGCAATAAAATAAAACATCGAAGAATACCGGTTCTGTGATCGGTCACATCAGCGCTTACCATTGACTCCCTCCCGCCGGGGCTGCCTGACCTGCTGCACGACGTCTGCGCGTTTCGAGTTGAATGCCAGCGCGAAGGTATTTCCTGGTGTCACTATTAATCTGGTTTAGCCATTGTTCAGTGGCTTGTTGTGTTTCGAGTTCTGCGCGTAGCCCTGCTGAGTTTTCATCAGCCTGTGTATCCTTGCCTTCCGATCCACCAGATGGTTTATCCTGAGCATCTGTTTCGCTTTGCGTTCCCTGTACGGACGAACCCGCTTCAGATTCCTGATCGTTCAATGTCTTGTCGCTTCCTGCTGCGCTGCTGTTGCCAGCTGCCACGGATTCAGGGGTCGCTGCGCGATCATCTGTGTCGCCTTCACGATCACTGGATTGAGGTTTTTTCTCGGCATCACCATCACCTTCTTCCGTATCGCTTGCTGATGCTGATTCTTCGTCGTCAGCATCGACTCGATCTATTTCCACTGCTTCCGGTTGTAATGCAGCCTGCCCTTGCTCATCTTTATCCTGAGCCAGTATCGTCCTCATCACCTCGGCGTTGAAAACAGCATCCGGAAATTCCGGTTGTCTGGACAGAGCTGCCTGGTAGGCCTCCAGCGCCAGCGCATAGTAGCCTAACTTCACGTAAGCGTTACCCAGGTTAAAAAAAGAAACAGCGTCATCAGCACGCACAAACGCTTCAGCGGCTCTCCACCATTGGGAAGACCGGTAAAGGGCGACTCCTTTCCATGCGGGGTCGGTAAAGATCTCTGCTGCTTCGGCGTAGCGTTGTTGTTGGAAAAGATCATGGGCCAGCAGATTGTCGTCAGCCTTCGATAGCGGTGCAGCCACGCTTGCAGTTAACAGTAAAACGATGCGTAATCCCAAACTGTAGAGTGAATATCGATTCACTGGATATCTCGCAGGAAGATCAGCAGGAAAATGGGAATACAACCCAGTAATAACCAGTGCGATTGATTTTTCCAGTCAACGATATCGATAGCGCTTGGCGTAAGGCTGGCACCACCTCCGGGTTTATGATCGAGTTGAAGCGGTTCGAGATCTACCTGACCGAAGGCATTGGCTGCGACCAAGGTGCTGCCAGTCTGGCGAGACAGTGCATTGGCTGCATCGGGATCCCATTCAGCTCCCGCAGCAGCAGCACCCCGGCCAAACAAAAGTATGTCGGTACGATGACCCAGTTTATCCAGATTGGTGATCGCAGCGGCGGTTTTGTCTCCGATCCCACCAGTGTCTGTCATCAGAAATACTCGTGCATTTAAAATGTCACTGCCATCAATGATTGAACTTGCCAGTGCAAGTGCCCTTGTTGGATTGGAACCCTCGCTTTTGATCAAGCCATGTTCCAGTAGTGACACATGTTTGATAAAGACTTGTTTATCAAAAGCGGGTGGTGCAATAAGGAAGGCATCGCCTGCATACACGATTAAACCCAGTGGCATCGCCGCCGCATGGTCAGCAATCGCAAGTGCGGTATCACGCATAGCGGCGAGACGGTTTGGCGTAACATCGTCAAGTGTCATCGATTTTGAAATATCGGCTACCACTAACCAACCTTCTGTGTGCTGGTAAATATCGTTGTCTGTTCGAATAGCCGGGCTTGCAAGCGCCAGTGCGAGTATGGACGCCAGCAATATCGGCAAGAATCGCTGTGTGGGTACACTTTGTCCTTTTTGTAGCCAGTTCAAAAGCCGTTCAGGTACAAGCATTCTCCAGCTATCCTGATTGCCGGGAGACTTGTAGAAGCAATAGCCCAAGGCCAGTAGCGCGGATAGAAAAAACCAGATGGGAGCTAGCAGGCTCACTCCGACAACCTCTGCTGCTGGCTTTTAGCGAACGATACGGTTGCAGCAGTTCTCCTCAGGTTGATCGCTACCAGTAACAAGCACGATAGCAATGCCAGCAACAGGGGATAGTTACGCAGATCATGTTTTACTACCAATGGTGGGGGGCGAGTTTCTGCGCCTTCAATCTTGTCTATCGCAGTGTAAACTTCTTCAAGACTTGCTGTGGTGGTAGCTCTGAAAAAGCCACCGCCAGAGGTTTCGGCAATTGATTGAAGCGTCTCTTCATCGAGATCGGCTGATGGCTGCGTACCAAATCCGCGGTTGATTGAACGGTCGGAGTCTGTATCCAGACTTGCTGCTTCAACCGATCCCATTGCTATCGTATGTACTTGTATACCCAATTGCGCAGCGAGTTGTGCTGCACTTTCCGGCTCAACAGATCCGGCGTTATTGGTTCCATCAGATAACAGAACAATGACTTTACGTGGAGCGGGATCATTTTGCAGGGATTGTATCGACAGCCCCAATGCATCGCCTATGGCAGTAGAGCGCCCGGCCATTCCGATACCGCTACTGGCGAGAATTTGATCCAGCGAGTTGAGGTCAAAAGTCAGCGGAGACGCCAGGAAAGCTTCTTTGCCATAAAGCACCAGTGCTACACGATCACCCTGTCGCTTTTGCAGGAATTTGGATGCGACCTCTTTAACTACTGCCAGGCGATTGGCTTGCAAGCCATCAAGTTCAAAATCCTCTCGCTCCATGCTGCCAGACAGGTCTACAGCGAGGACCAATGCACGGCCACTTGCAGCGCTCGCTTGCCGACTGTCTGGTACAGATGGTTGCGACAGTGCCACGATCAAGCCAATCCAGGTCAAGCCCAGCAGTATTCCATTTAGCCTGTGTTTATGGCTTCTCGATGGTTTAAGTTGCTGCATGGCATAACCCAGTCGTGGGCTTACTGGCAGGTATTTGTGGTGCGTGGACAAGTTCTTGTTGATGTGCTTTCGCAACAGTGACAACAACCAGGGTAGCGGAAGAAGCCAAAGTGCCCAGTGCCAGAAAAATTCCAAATTGGACAGCAGGCCGTCGGTCATAAAAGGCTATCCTCGCCAGTACCGGTGTGTTTCATTGCCAGATATTGCAGGGTTTGCCTGAGGCGATTTTGCAGAGTTGAATGCAAATGCTGCCTTCTGATTAACTTGGCCAGAGTTTCCGCCACTGATTGTATCTGATGGGGGCGGGCTGCTTCCATGGCTAGTGGTTGATATAAGTTGTCTCCAAAAATTCGACCTTCTCCACTCGAAAAATAGTCGGTTTTGAACATGCTGTCCAAAATCGATAACCAGTCATCACCTGAAGCTGTTCTGGCAATGGAACTGCCATCGCTGAAATAGAGGGCGATCCTGCGCAAAGTAGTTGCCATCCGTGCTAATTGTTGCTCGGGATCGATCTCTCCTGTTTGCCCGGCACGGGAGGCCTGTTTTATTTCGGAGACAGCTTCAACTTGCCAGCGATTGTGCTTGCGTAGCAGAGCGCGTAGCAGTATGACCAGGAACAACACCAAGCATAAAGCAGACACGATCAGCAACCACGGCGCGGTAGCTTCCGGGGGTGGCGGGTGTTTGACCTCTTTGAGCGTTGCCAGTAATGTTGCAGTGTCAGTCATGCCGGGGTGAACTAGAAAAAACGCTGAGAATGCAACAGTTTTTCGAGCTCGCCGTAGGAGCTGTCTGACAAAATAGTCAAGTGCTGAATGTCATGCTTGCTCAAAATGTGTTGAGTGTGTGTGATGGACTGACGCAGGTTTGAATTTAGCTGCCGGGTGCCGGCACTATCCAGTGAGGCCAGAAAACGGGTACCGTTAAATTGCGCGTGATATTGACCCGGGGGGAGGCCTTTTGATTCCACCGGATCCAGTACCATGACGACAGTGGTGCGTTTACGCAGCCCGGTGACTGAGAGAATGGAGGCTGGATCCTTGGCTCTGCGGGACATCAGTGTATCGGTGGGTTCGGATAGTAAAGATTCCAAACCATCCAGTCCGGAGAAGAGCAGGCTCGCGCCGAGGCTGCGTGAGCTGTTGTTCAGCCACTGGAACAGAGGTAGCAAATCAGCATCTTGATCGGCATTGACATTGCGGTTAGCAGGCTGCAGCAGCGTATCCTGTATACGGGCGAACTCTGTCGCTATAAGCTGGCAGGCGTCCAGCGCCCCGATACTGCCTGCGGCCGGGCGACTGGCTTTTATACCGCTGTTGCTAAAGACCACTGCCGAGCAACGGTCCCCCATCTCACAACTTTGCCATAGTGTCTTGGCAGCCAATAAACTTGCACCTACTATTTTCAGTATTGCAGTACCCGTAAACATACAAGGCCGCATGTCAATCACTATCGTGGTGGCGCGTTCGCGTTCTTCTTTATAAAGTCGGGTATAGAGGCGCCCGGTTCTGGCTGTGACGTTCCAATCTATGTAACGGGTATCATCTCCTGGGCTGTATTCGCGCAAATCATCAAATTCCAGTCCCTGGCCGCGAGTGCTGCTGAGTCGCATGCCAGGGAACTGGCTAAGCCATTTGGTATTGCTGGTGGTCCTCGTGGTTCGAACCGGGCGTGACTCGAGTAATGCTGTCAGTGGCAGTTCTGTTAACAATTGATGAGATTGTGTATTGGACATTGTTGTGCGTTCAGACAACAGCTGTTTGATCGATTAGCTGTTTGATAACTGCGCGCCCATCGATTCCCTGTGCCTGTGCTTCATAGGTAAGAATAATCCTGCCGCTCAGTACATCGGCTGCCAAATCGCTGACATCCTCGGGTGTCACATGATCACGTCCTTGCAGAAGTGCGTGAACTTGTGCTGCCTGAGCGAGATAGATTGAACCACGCGGGCTTGCTGCGTGTTGAATCTGATGGCTGGCTTTCAGCTGCGAAGCTGTATCCGTGGCAATGTCATTGCTGCGAGTTGCGCACACCAGGCGCGTAATATAGTCAACCACTGCATCGCTGATGTGAATTGTTCTAGCGGCCTGCCTCGCTTCATTCAGTATTGTAGTTTGAACCAGTGCCTGCAGATCGTTTAAGTCGTCCTTTGATGCGTGTTCAGACAGCACCAATTTTAAAATAAGTTTCTCGGTTTCAACATCTGGCAACTCAACATTGACAAAGAACATAAAACGATCAAGTTGTGCTTCAGGCAGAGGGTAGGTGCCCTCGTGCTCAATCGGGTTTTGTGTAGCGATCACCATAAAGGGTTCTTGCAGTGTCCGGGTTTCGCCCGCAGAGGTTATTTGTTTTTCTCCCATCGCCTCCAGTAATGCACTTTGTACTTTGGGCGGTGCTCGATTGATTTCATCAACCAAAATAATATTGTTAAACAGCGGGCCTGGCATAAACTCGAACTGGCCTTGTTGTTGTTGGTAGATGTTGGTGCCAGTCAAGTCAGCCGGCAGTAGATCCGGTGTTGCCTGAATTCTGGCAAAGCTTGCGCTAACAGAATTTGCATAGCATTTGACGGCGCGGGTTTTGGCCAGGCCGGGTGCGCCTTCAATAAGTAGATGACCTCCGGCTATCGAAGCAATCAGCATGCGCTCAACCAAAGAGTCGAGACCGACTAATCTATCGCAAAGAGCCTCGCGGGTTTCTTGAAACGTCTCCACTATTTGCTGGGTGCTTTGGCTGGTTGGTTGCTGCATGACGTTTGAAGCTTGATTTGGGTTTGGTGTTTGAGGTAGGCCGCGCTAATCTGCTTACGGGGCTTGTGGTTTTAAAACCAGCGCCGGAAATAGTCTTTTGCTCTTGTCCGCTTCTATAAATTCGAGCAGATCAACAGGTTTTGCGTCGTCCTCTGCCGGTGGGCTTTGTAGTACATTGAGATCGCCCTCGAATAATTCACCGCGAATAAGGCCGCTCTCGTCGAAACCGAGTTTGTAATACAAACCGTTCCAGGCGTCGATACCAAATTCACTTGGTGTTTTTCGAATAAACATCAATTGATATTCAAGGTCAGAAAGATCGTCGGTGCTGACTACTTGCTGTAGTGAGTAAGGATATTCAAGGTAACAAAACCATTCCATTTCGCCTTGCAAGCAGCGAAATGGGCGCATGGAAAGGAAGTGATCTGTAAATTGATCACTAGCTATGTCGACTGAAATGGCAGCTTTATCTGCATCCAATGGTTTGAAATTGACATGGCCAATGGTGAGTTCGTTGTTGTTACGGTCCAGTAGCACGATTGAAGATCGCTCGGGGAAACCCTGATTTTGAGAGTACACGTTGTGGCCGAAGAGAAGAGCCAACAGTAGACACACGCATGCAAAGAGGATCCGGGATAATGATGCCGTTGTGGCGTCTGTTACCGGTTCTGCTGCAGCGCGACTGATCACTTGTGTCTCCTAATTTTTTGACTTGCGTTCACTGACATCAGTTGAGTCTTGCTGGTATGTTGCAAGAAAATTGATTGCCTGTGCCGGCACCAACTGCCGTTCAAGTTCAAGCCAGCCATCGATCCCGGCCGGAAACCAAAGCACCCTTGTATAACCCCGGGAAATTGCGCGCCTTGCAGCATTCCAGCTTTGCCAGCAGTCCGATGTGCAATAAAAAAGTAACGGAGTTGATTTGTTTCCATTACTGATGGCGTTCAGATTACGTGCGAGATAGTCCTCATATTCGGGTTCCAAATGACCCCTGCCGACTTCCGGGAGCCAGGTCGACCCCTCTATGTTGTTATGTTTTTCACTAATAATCCAGTGGCCATCCAATGGGTCAGGACCGAGTCCCTTGGGTGGGTATACATCGATAAAGCGCCATGCCCCGGTGTCAAAGGCCTGGGCGACTGCGATCTTGTCGACCACGCAACCGCCCGCCAGAGAGTCGGGGACTGCTGCGCGATAGCGTTGCATGCGATAACCGGATTCGGAATCCACGCCTGCAGGGAGTTCATGATCGAGGTCATAACATCGCTCGGTAGCGACTGCGGCATGGAAGTAAAAAGAGGAGCAAACCAATAGAAGCAAGCTGGCCCCAAGCCGCCGACAGAGGTGCTGACGAAAACGACATAAGGCAACAAGGTCGGGAGACATGGTAATTGAGTCCGTCAATCTGGCTCCAAAATATAGGGGGCTGCGCAAAACGGATGGCGCAACCGGAAGAACTTATCCGCCGGGTATGAATTCATCGGGCAGTATGGCAACTCCCCAGGGATAGCGTCCTACCTTAATCGACTTTACGGCTTTGAGCTTGTCTACATCAACCACGC
>CALFCE010000245.1 GCA_937951215.1 uncultured Granulosicoccaceae bacterium | reverse complement strand
ACCTGCCTTACGGTCAATTGATCGCAACTCAAAAATATCCTGACCAGTCGCTGTCACCGCAGAAAACGCTTTTTCATAGTCGGTCAGCCCGTAACGCCCCTTGGCAGGCTTTAGTAAAACCGGCAGTTGATCAACGGCCAGTTCACGATGCCCGGACTGAAACACGCATCTGAAGTCGATCACCGAATCAGGATCCGCAGGGTGCGGAGTGCACAGACGGAGCGGGCTGTTTTCCCCGTTCTGCAGGAAATGGCAAAGCCGGTCAATCGCTCCATTGGAGCAACCGCTGTCATCGCGAGGGGCAAACGCAAGCAGACGCCAACGCCCGTCAGCTTTTAACACATGTCCCAGCTCCATTGGCCTGGCATCCGCCAATCGGGTCACCATTGCTGAATGAAACCGTTTGCCCACCGGAAATCCGCCTGCCAATGCCGGTTGTCGGGCAGCGAGCGTAATCAGGGACGGGTCGTAACAGGTTTCCACCCCAGCAGTGTAGCGTCCGTGTTGTTTAAAGTAGCGCTGAAATTGTTCTGCCTCTTCAGGCGTTTCCGGTCTGCTGCTAAACAAGCGCGCGATCTCGCGATCGAAATCAATCAATTCCAGGGCCTTGGCCTGACGTTCTTCAGAGTAGGTTCGTAGCAACACAGGTGTCGCCTGACCCCGGAGCACGGAAGCCAGCTTCCAGCCCAGATTAAAAGCATCGGCCATTGACACGTTCATACCCTGCCCGGCCTTGGGACTGTGTGTGTGGCAAGCATCCCCGGCAATAAAAATTCGGGGCTCAAAGTGTTCAGTCTGATCTTTTGAATCATCAAATACATCACAGACCCTTTGACCGATTTCGTAAGCAGACCACCAGGCAACTTCTTTAATATCGAGTTTATAGGGAAAGAAAATCGCCTGGGCCTTGGCAATCAGGTTCTCGGCACTCAAGCATCGGTCTGACGCGCGCTCAGTACCATGCAGCTGGTCCAGTTCGATGTAGAGCCGTGCCATGTACCCACCCTCCCGCGGGATGATTAACAAGCTGCCACTGTCTGCAGACTGAATCGCTGTCTTTAAACGGATGTCGGGAAAGTCGGTGACCGGCAGTACATCCATCACACCCCAGAGTTGCCGAGCGGCTTCACCCTTCAGAGTCAAGCCAAGGCACTCGCGCACCGAGCTTCGCGCGCCGTCACAACCGACAACATATTTCGCCTGCAGTGTTTGCCGGCTACCGTCAGCCAATTCGAATCTGGCAGTGATCGGGTAATCTGTGGGGCTGGCATTGGTAGAATCGGAACGAGTGAGGCCGACCAACGACATGTTGTAGTCAGGTACCAATCGGCGTGCCGAGCTCTGCATGACATCCAGATAGAAATCATGAATCCTTGCCTGATTGAGAATGGTGTGGGGCATTTCTGACAGACCCTCTTCTACATCCTCGATTCGATCTGCCCTGACTATCGGTATTGGCTGATCAGCGTCAGGCAACTCGCCGGAGTCTCGCGTCTGGTTTTCAGCGGGACGCCAGAACGCAACTTCATTAACCCAATAGGCTTCTTTTTTCACCCTGTCCGCAAATCCGAAAGCTTCGAACATTTCCATCGAACGGCAGGCAACACCGTCGGCCTGACCGACTTCCAAAGGCCCTGATTTGCGTTCAACGATGCGAGTATTGATGTCCGGGAATGCGGCCAGTTGCGCAGCCAGCGTCAGCCCGGCCGGACCACAGCCAACAATCAACACATCAACCTTGTCTGACTTCTCTTCCTGCTTGCGCAGCGCCGGTTCCAGCGATGGATCACCGGCACGAAAGCCATTCAAATGATATTGCATCAGCTATTCCGGGAGGTTGGAATCTTTTGTCTCGAAGGTTTCGATCAGCTGCGTCGCTTTTTCAGCCATAACTTTTTCAGCCATAAATGGAGATTTACCTTCGACTCGAGAAATAGTGCCCTATTTTGCCCTTTCCGGACGCCGCCAGCCAAGGTATACCCGGGGTAAATCAGGGGCATATCCAGAGGATCACAGGAACAGGCACCTTTTGTGCTGAAGTGACAGGGTTGCGGTTATAAGACCCTTACCATCAGCAGTGCCGGCAGCGGATAAAAATAAATAGTGTGTATCCGCTATTGGCAGAGGCTGCATGGCATCAAACGGGACAGGCCGCAGGGTTCTGGCTGTGCTTATGCAACGATCTTCACCTATCAATTTAACTGTGTCAACGCTGTCCATCGACGATACCAGAGTATCCGCCCGATGGTGGCGAGTCCTGTTGCTGGTTTCGACGACAGCCATACTACTGGCAGCAAGTATCACAGTGGCTCCGTTGTTGAATCTGAAATTCAATGACGATCCTCGGCTACTGTTTCGCACGGACACCGACGGCTACCAGCAGTACCAGCACTTCGCAAACCGATTCCCGCACGAGCTTGTTGATCTCGGAGTTCTGGTCCAGGGCGACATTCTGTCGCCTGACAATCTGGCTGCTCTGCGTGAGGCCTCCGACACGCTGGCTGAACTGGACTCGGTAGAGGCAATTTACTCGCTGCTGTCAGAACCACGATACGCAAAGCTTGCTATCGCCAGTATCAATCAGGAGGCAGGTGCCGCAGAAAAATTAAAAAAGGCTCTGACAGATTCTCAACGGCTACCAACAAAACTGATTGCCGATAATTTACAAACCAGTGCTCTCTTGATTGCCCTGAAGCCAGAAGTACTATCCGACTCATCGGTATTGTCAGAAAGCATAGCAGCAGTTCAATCCACACTGGAAAACTCACTGGACAGTACAGCACTCGAGATCAGTTTCCAGGGGTTTCCAGCACTCAGGGTTGCTGTAAAACAACAGGTACTTCACGACATGCTGCTGTTCGGTACTCTGGCTGTGCTTTTTTCGGCCATTGTTGCATGGTTTATGTTTCGTTCGGTGCTTGTGGTTGGTCTGGCACTGCTTGGCCCATTACTCGCCGTGTTATGCACTTTTGCTGTTGTCAGTCTGATCACACCCGGCATCAACGTACTGACACAAATGGTGTCAGTGTTGATTCTGGTAGTTGGCTTTTCAGACAGTGTGCATATCGCCAGAGTCAGCCGGCAATGCATTGATGCCGGCATGACTCCAACGAACACTCTGCTTTCAACTTACAAACGTCTCGCACTTCCCTGTCTGCTCACTTCACTGACAACAGCGGCAGGCTTTCTTTCACTGATGTTCTCGAAATCACATTTGATCAGCGAGTTTGGCCTGATATGCGCCATCGGATGTGTATTGGGATTTCTGGCGGTCATGCTCTCGGCACCTCTCGGGGTGGCCGGCGCTGCGTGGCAGGCTTCGCGTAAACTACCGCGTGCAGACCGAAGATCAGTTCCGGGCAAAGCCGCTTTTGAGAGTTACCCGGACTGGTTGGTACTACCGGCACGACTGGATTATTTTGTTATCGCGCTGGGCTTCGGTTTGACGCTAATCATGATACTGATTGCCAGCCAGATAAAACCGCAATACAAAATTGGTGAAAATCTGCCGCCTGACAATACGGTAAAGGAAGCGGTGAACATCGCTGATAAGGAACTGGGTGGCTCGCTCCCCTTGCATGTGATGTTGAGTGTCGAATCGGGCAGCAGCACAAACCTATTGTTCAAAAACGTGCGTCAGGTGCAAAAACAGCTGAACAAGCACAGCTCACTAATCTGGGTGTCCAGTATTGATAGCAGTCGCTATGCGCCCGGCTTTGGCACCACTAATCGCTTGCGATTGCTGCCAGACGATGTCGTGGAACGGCAGTACCACAGCGCATCATCATCTGCCTTGATCAGCACCATGATCCCCGCCCTGGGCTCCCAGGACATCAACCCATTGCTCGTCGAACTGCAGACCATAGTCGACTCGGCCAACACGGACTCATCAGTCAGAATCAACCTGACCGGGTTTACCACAATCCTTGGCAGTGCCAGCGAACAGATGATACGGGATCTGGGAGTCAGCCTGCTAAGCGCAGTCATCTTGATATGGGCAATCACCACCGTACTCTTCAAATCGGTGCGACTGGGATTCATCAGCTTATTACCCAATATTGCTCCGGTGGCAGCCCTTGGAGCGATTCTGGTGCTGTGCAATCAGCCGTTACGCTATTCTGCCGTCGTTGTATTCAGTATCTGTCTGGGTATCGCTATAGACGACACCATTCATGTCATCGCAAGATTTCAGCAACAAGTGCGATCAGGGCTGTCCACAAATGACGCTGTTTTAACCACGCTGCGGGATACCGGCCCTGTGCTTCTTTTAAGCAGCGCGGTGATGGCAGCTGGATTCGCAGCCCTGCTGTTTAGCTCAACCACCACCCTGGCCTGGATGGGAATTCTGTGCTGTAGCGCACTATTGGGCGCCGTTATTGTCGACCTGACCCTACTACCAGCTCTGCTTCGCCGTTTTTACCGGGTTTCAGGTAAATTCGGGTAATACCCTGCCGCTACCTGATCCGTAAGAACTGAGGCGCTGAACCAGATTTATTGTTGTTTTTCGGTTACTGCCGGGAATTCAAAACCATTGGTAAACAGGCGTCTCGGGCGTTCGTAATTAATATAAAGGGGTTCCCGATGCCATTATCTCTATCCAAATCTTCACTATCCCTGGTGATCTCAGCTGTACTTCTTGGCGGATGCGTATCCGAGGAATCTGTTGACACCGGAAACACTGCAAGCAGCACCAACGCCAGCAGTAGCACCAGCAGCAGTACCGATAACAGCACAACTTCCAGTTCCAGTAGTTCAGGCAATTCTGGCAACGGTGCATTTTTCAACGATCAGGACGGACTCGACTTTGCCAACTCGCTGGGCGGGAATCTGTCGCGTCTGTTTTCAGCTGCGCTTGGCGGTAGCAGTGGTGCAATAGCAAGAAACCCGCAAAGCGAATCCGGGATTTCGGTGCGTGCCACCAGCAATGAAACGAGTACCTGCGACACAGGGTCAGTTGCTGCTACAACGGTAACCGACGACAACACCGGTGAACTGACTTCGCTTGATCTGGTATTCAACAATTGTAACAGCGGTGGTACCGTTTCCTCAGGCAGCGTGGGCATGGTGACCAGCGGTAGTGGTGCGAACCAGCAAATTGATCTGACATTCAACAATTTTGCAACCGCTGATCAAACAAGCTCCTCGTCCATCAACGGCAGTATTTCGATGTCGGGTAGTGATAGCGGTAGCGGCTCCAGCTTTAATATCAATGGGCCGGAACTCACCATGCAGACCAACGAAGAAACGGTATCGTTCCGTAACTACTCTCTGTCAGCCAGCAACGACTATGAGAGTGGCGCATCAAGCCTCGGCCTGAATGCGAATATTAGCAGTAGCGTTGACGGGGATGTCTCGGTCACCATTGATCCGCCGTTGACCGTTCCGGACGACACCTTTGATTACCCGACCGGCGGTCGTATCCAAATGGTGCATGCTGACGGCAGCGCTCTGGACATCAATGCCGACAATGGCGATGCCTCAACCTTTGACTACATCGTGACCAACAATGGCTCAACGACCTCAGGCACAGAGAGTTGGGAAGACAGTGATTTGGTTGTACCAGAACAAATCTGATAAAGGGACAGGTGTAGAAAAAAAAGATTTAGTAAAAGAACGGATCGCACGAGCACAACACAAGGACGTGTTGCGACAGGGACGTGTTGCGACAAGGACGTGTTGCGCTGGGCGATGACACAGCCATACTGACAGCGGCGGAAACCTATTCGCGATCCGCCTGCTGCATCTCCCATAATTTTGCATAGGTACCTGATCTGGCCAACAGCTCATGATGGCTACCACGTTCGACAATCAGGCCAGCATCCAATACCAAAATCTGATCAGCATCGACAATGGTGGACAATCGATGAGCGATAACCAGCGTGGTAGCACGAGTCGCTGCATGATTGAGGCTATGTAGAATTGATTTTTCAGTAGCCGAATCCAGACTTGAGGTCGCTTCATCAAACACCAGGATCGGCGGGTTTTTAATCATGACTCTGGCAATCGCGGTACGCTGCTTTTCACCACCGGATAACTTCAAGCCCCGCTCACCCACCACCGAATCCAGCCCTTCCGGCAAATCGGCGATAAAATTCGACAGGTTGGCAGCATCCAGCGCGTCATCGATGACTTCTGGTGATACCCCGGGTTTGGCATACTCCAGGTTATAGCGAATACTCTCGTTGAACATCACGGTATCCTGAGGCACCACCCCCAAGGCATTGCGCAAACTGGCTTGTGTGACCTCGCGGATATCCTGATCGTCAATCAATACACTGCCCGCATCGACATCGTAAAAACGAAACAACAATCGCGACAGGGTGGACTTGCCGGAACCGGATGGCCCGACCACTGCCACCTTGCTACCCGGTTCCACAGTGAAGCTGATATCGCGCAAGATCGGCCGTTCCGGCAGATAGGCGAAACTGACGTCTCGAAACTCAATCTTCGCCTCGGACACTTGCAGTTCTGATGCCTCGACCTTGTCTTCAATTTCCGGCGCTCTTTCCAGCAGGCGGATAACCAGATCCATATCGGCCAGGGAATACTGCAAACTGCGATACACGATGCCGAGCATATTCAGCGGGATAAAGAGCTGCAACATCATCGCATTGATCAACACAATATCGCCCAG
>CALFCE010000244.1 GCA_937951215.1 uncultured Granulosicoccaceae bacterium | reverse complement strand
TAATAACATTTATAAATTAATTTGTATTAACAGTCAGGTCGAATTGTTCAATGCAGCGCTATTCAGGATTTTGCTATTACCAACAGCCGGCTAGCCTGGCCGGGGTGCAAGCCTTCAAAACAACAACCGGGTAAAGCTGACAAAGTGCTAGCCATCGCTATTGCATAGACTGAGGTAGACACTAATAAAAGCGCTTTATGTCGAGTCAGGCAGGCAACCATCACCCGCTGAGAACTTGTAAATCCAAACTACCCGGCCGTTACGGTCTGGTTTGACGCTACATACTGCTGTCAAGTAACCTGCCATTACCTTCCGCGTCATATTCACCACGGTGAGAGGAGATACCGCTGTGTGGCTAGTTACAGCTATTGTTGCGATAGTCATTGTCGCTGCCATTGTCATCACATTACTTAACCGCTTCTACCGAAAAGCCAGACGTGAGCGCGCACTGATCAGGACCGGAGCAGGTGGACAAAAAGTGGTGCTCGATGGGGGATTTCTGGCGTTACCCTTTCTTCACCGTATTGAAGAAATCAATATGCGAACCATGCGGTTACATATTGATTGCAGCGGTAACGGCTCTTTAATGACTGAAGACCGTCTCAGAGTGGATACCGCAATGGACTTCTATTTGCGAGTAGACCCCAGCTACGACGGCGTAGCCATTGCGGCTCAAGCCATCGGTGCAGGTTCATTGAATACCGAAGACCTGCAGCAACTTTTTGAAGGTCAATTTCTCGATGCCATGCAGAACGTGGTGGCACGCACCACCATGGACAATCTGCACACCGATCGATCAAGCTTTGTCGATGCTGTCGCCGAGCTGCTGCATCATCGATTGCAAAACAATGGTTTGATGCTTGAATCTGCCTCACTGATCAAACTTGATCAAACCTCATTTTCGACTCTGGATGAAAACAATGCATTTAACGCTGTTGGTATGCGAAAGCTGGCAGAAGTGATTGCCAGCAACCGCAAGCAGCGCGCCGAAATCGAAGCGGATGCCGATGTCTCAGTACGCACAACGCAACTAAGCGGTATAAAAAGAAAACTTGAAATTGAACGAGAGCAGCAGGAAGCCCAAATCAATCAGACCCTGCAACTGGAACAATTAAAGGCAGAAACAGACGCTCAAAAACAAAGTACACAGCAGCAATCCGAACTTGCCGCCGAACAATCACGTATCGAGCGCGAACGGCAAACCCGGATCAGTGAAATTGAAAAGGATCAGGCCCTGCGGGAATTGGAGGCCAGGGCCTTGTTGTCAGCTGAATCAGCCAAAATAGAAAGCCAGATTGAACTGTCCAAAAAACGGGCGCTGCAGTTAAAGGCCGATGCCGAAGAAGAGCTGTCGCGTCGTGACATTATCGCAGCACAGGAGTCTGTACTTCGGGACAGAGAGAGACTCGCAGCTGAACGGGAACTTGAAATATCCGGTGTGCGTGTGCGCAGTGAAAACCAAACTAACGAAGAGCGCGCTGCTAGTGAGGTAAAAACCTTACTTGAAAGAGTACAGGCTGACAGCAAAGCCGCCGAGATGCGAGCTATTGCAACTCGCAATGAACTACAGGCAGAAGCTGATGGCCGGGCCGCGATCATTTCCGCGGAAAACGAGATCAGCGATCGCGTTATGGCAATGAAAATTGAAATGCGCAAGATCGACAAACTGCCAAAGCTTGCACGAGAGATGGTAAAACCTGCAGAAAAAATTGAATCCATCCGTATCAATCAGGTGACCGGCCTGGGCACCGCCGCTAGTGGAGATTCGTCATCGACCAACTCACCTGTCAATGGTGCTGTTGACGGAGTACTTAACATGGCCTTGCAACTACCCGCAATGCAAAAGCTTGGCGAATCCATCGGCTTGAACCTCGCCCTGGATGAAACTGTGAAAAACGACAAAGACCTACCCTCAGAAGATAACAAATAGACAACCAAAGCCAACGGAGCGAATCAAATGAAACTGGATCGTCGTACACTGATTAAAGGCGCAGCAGCATCGGCTGTGTCCATGGCCCTGCCTCAGGTATCTATGGGAGCAGACAATATCAAGGTCGGCAGTATCATCGATACATCGGGTATTTTCGATCTTTACGGTAAGCCTATGGACAAGTCAGTCACCATGGCGATTGATGAAATCAATGCCGCTGGCGGCCTGCTCGACAGACAACTCGAAAAGGTAGCCTACGACACCCAATCCGACATGGCTTTGTATACCCAATACGCCCAGAAACTGACAAGACGTGACAAGGTAGACGTTGTACACGGCGGAATTCTCTCAGCTTCTCGTGAAGCGATCAGGCCAACCTTGCGCAAGGCAAAAACACTCTACTTCTATAACGTGCAATATGAAGGCGGCGTTTGCGATCGCAACATTTTCTGTACTGGAATTACGCCAGCCCAACAGGCAGAAGTGCTGGTACCCGAAACAATGGAACGCTGGGGCAAAAAAATATACGTATTGGCGGCAGACTATAACTATGGCCAGATCACAGCCAAGTGGATCGAACACTATGCCAGGGAAAACGGTGGTGAAGTTGTGCAAACTGATTTCTTCCCACTGGATGTTGCTGACTTCGGTGCCACGATAGCCAAAATACAGGAAGCAGCTCCTGACATGATCATGTCTGTGTTGGTGGGCGGCGCTCATTTGTCCTTCTATCGACAATGGGCAGCGGCGGGTATGAACAAGAAGATTCCGATGGCCTCAACCACCATGGGCGCAGGAAATGAACAGGTTGTGCTAACCAAAGAAGAAGGTGACGGCATCATGCTTGTCTACAGCTTCTCCAAAGAACTTGACACGCCGGAAAACAAAGCGTTCTTGGCCCGTTGGCAGGAAAAATTCGGCAGCACCGACGATTTGCATGAATTGGCGGTCGCCACCTACCAGGGCATGCATCTTTGGGCAGAAGGCGTCCGCAAAGCAGGCTCAATCGAGCGTGACAAAGTGGTTGCAGCGCTGGAGAGCGGGGTCAGTTTCGAGGGCCCGACAGGCACCATTTCTCTCGATGCCAAAACCCATCATGCAGTCACATCTGTCCATTTGGTAGAAGTAAAAGACCAGAAGATGAACGTGGTTAAAAGCTTCGGTGAGATTCAACCGGTAGACACCCAGACGGTATGCAATCTGGAAGAAAACCCGGATGACAATCAGCAGTATGAAATTTCCATCTAGTTTTTTGCGTTAGTTAGTCGTAGCGGAGAAATGGTCATCCCTGCGAATGCAGGGATCAGTGATCGGTCCATTTCAGAATTGAGTCAGCTGAAGTCGCAATCGGTAAACGGACGCGAATGGGAGTGTCATTTCCGCACCTCTATTAACGTCATCTCCGCGAAAGCGGAGATCTATCGACTCAGGTTCTTACACACAGAGAAGTGTTTAATAACAGTAGATGCAAACGCTG
>CALFCE010000243.1 GCA_937951215.1 uncultured Granulosicoccaceae bacterium | reverse complement strand
GGTGTTGGACCGATGACCATTGCCTGCCTGTTACACAATACCGTGCAGCAGTGCTGTCGTCTCAACAACCTGGACATGCCGTGAGCGGTCCAATTAAATAGACCAAAAATGATCCTTTATGGACCATAAATATACCAAATTAAGGTGACAGGTAATATCAAATCGCTGTATTTCCTTTCATGAATTAGAATTCCAAAAAAGTGCGGTCCATCTATTGGACCGAAGTTAAACCAAAACAGAAACAAGAGGCTGCCCGTATGAACGACATCGATATTGCACAAGCGGCAACGATTAAACCGATAGCAGAAATTGCGGGCAAACTGGGTATCCCTGATGATGCTCTGATGCCTTATGGCCATACCAAGGCCAAGGTTGATCTCAATTACATCAAGACGCTGGAAAACAAGCCTGATGGCAAATTGATTCTGGTCACTGCCATCACACCGACACCGGCTGGTGAAGGGAAAACAACCACGTCAGTTGGTTTGACAGACGGCCTGAATCGTATCGGTAAAAAAGCCATGGTGTGTCTGCGTGAACCCAGTCTTGGCCCCTGTTTTGGAATGAAGGGTGGAGCTGCGGGTGGTGGCTACGCACAGGTCATTCCGATGGAAGATATCAACTTGCATTTCACCGGTGATTTCCACGCCATAACATCGGCGCATGCACTGCTGTCAGCGCTATTGGACAATCATATTTATTGGGGCAATGCGGCCGGGATCGATTCGCGCCGGGTTGCCTGGCGTCGAGTGGTCGATATGAATGATCGCTCGCTGCGACAGATAACCAGCTCGCTGGGTGGTCCGGGTAACGGATTCCCACGAACCGACGGATTTGATATCACTGTAGCTTCCGAAGTGATGGCGATTTTCTGCCTGGCTCGTGATATTCATGATCTTGAGCAACGATTGGGGAACATTGTGATTGCGTACACGCGGGATCGCAAACCGATTCGAGCCTCTGAAATTCTGGCACCCGGCCCGATGGCGGTGTTGTTAAAAGATGCTATTAACCCGAATCTGGTGCAAACACTGGAACATAACCCGGCGTTTATTCATGGAGGCCCGTTTGCCAATATCGCCCATGGTTGTAACTCGGTCATTGCCACCACCTCGGCTTTAAAGTTGGCTGACTACGTCGTCACCGAGGCCGGATTCGGAGCCGACCTCGGGGCTCAGAAATTCTTCGATATCAAGTGTCGGCAGAGTGGACTGAAGCCGGATGCCGTGACCCTGGTGGCAACGGTCCGTGCGCTGAAAATGCACGGGGGCGTTGGCAAGGACGATCTCGCAAAAGAAAATGTACAGGCAGTGAAAGAGGGCTGTTCCAATCTGGCCAGACACATTGAAAATGTTCAGTCTTTTGGTGTTCCGGTTGTTGTTGCCATTAACCGTTTCTCCGCTGATACCGATGCAGAGATGAAAGCTGTTCGGGAAGTTTGCGATGGTCTTGGTGTGAAGGCAATTGATGCCAACCACTGGGCTGAAGGTGGCGCTGGTACCGAGGAGCTGGCTGCTGAAGTTGTGGCGCTGGCCGATAGCGGAAAGGCCGATTTCAAACCCTCGTATGCAGATGATTTACCGCTGCTGGAAAAGGTCAAGTCAGTTGCCACGAAGTTCTATCGTGCTGATGATATTGCTGTCGATCAGAAGACTCGCAACCAGGTTGCCGAGCTGGAAGCAGAAGGTTTCGGGCACCTGCCAGTGTGCATCGCGAAAACCCAATACAGCTTTTCTGACGATCCCAATGCCAAAGGTGCGCCCAGCGGGCACACCTTGCCGGTACGTGAAGTCCGGTTGTCAGCCGGTGCCGGTTTTGTCGTGGTCGTCTGTGGCGATATTATGACAATGCCCGGACTACCGCGTGAACCGGCTGCCAACCGCATCAAGATGAACGATAAAGGTGTGGTTGAAGGACTGTTCTAAGCTATCGAAGGTTGTTCCAGGCAACCTGAGTGTTTTATTGGAGTTATCGCACGCTTATCAGATTGTGTTAACTCCCGACAGGAGTGTGGGGCCTACCGGTCCCACACTCGTCAAGTAACAGGAATTTGAGATCAAATGGTCACTACAGCTAATAACCCTGATTCGACTAAAAAGCGCAAACGAAATCAGGGCAAAGGGCGCAAGGTTGATCTCAATGCCTTGATGCAAGTACGCGAGCTGTTGGGCAAAAAAGGGCGTAACCGTGATCTGTTGATCGAGCATTTACATCTGCTGCAGGATCAATATGGTCACCTGTCGGCCACACATCTGGTGGCCCTGGCACATGAAATGAAATTGTCGCCGGCAGAAGTGTTTGAGGTCGCCACGTTCTACCACCATTTTGATGTTGTCACAGCCAATGACCAGGCGCCACCTGCTATCACCGTGCGGGTTTGCGATTCTGTCAGCTGTGAGCTGGCCGGGTCTACAGAATTGATCAGCCAGTTGCAGGCCAAGCTCGGTGATTCTGTTCGAATACAACCGGTCCCCTGCATTGGCCGTTGTTCCGAAGCGCCAGCTGCGGTGGTCGGATTCCATACTGTTGACAAGGCGACTGCCAATGCAGTGGAAGAGGCAGTGCAGGCAGGCAAGCTCAAACCCGATAATCCGGCAACACATATCGATTTCCAGCAGTACCGAGATGCGGGTGGTTACCAGATCGCGACTGAATGTGTTGAAGGCAAGCGCGATCGCAATGACATCATCCAGCTTATGAAGGACAGTGGTTTGCGTGGCCTTGGCGGTGCTGGATTCCCGGCTGGCACAAAATGGGAAATCGTGTCGCAGCAGGAAGCACCCCGTCTGATGGCCATCAACATTGATGAGGGTGAACCCGGAACCTTCAAAGACCGTTACTACATCGAGCGCGACCCCCATCGTTTTTTTGAGGGTATGCTGATCGCTGCGTCTGTGGTCGGTATCGATCGTATCTGGGTCTACACCCGGGATGAATATGCACTGGGGCGCGATATTCTCGAAAGTGAATACGCCAAATTGGCTCAAAATCCACCCTGTCAATTACCGGAAGTGGAATTTCGCCGTGGTGCCGGCGCCTATATTTGTGGTGAAGAGTCAGCGATGATCGAATCCATCGAGGGCAAGCGTGGCTTGCCTCGACTTCGACCGCCCTTTGTGGCTCAGGTTGGCTTGTTTGGACGGCCAACGCTGGAGCACAATTTCGAGACGCTTTACTGGGTGCGGGACTTTATCGAAAAAGGTCATGAGTGGTTTACCTCTGAAGGCAGACACGAGCGTAAGGGTTTGCGTAGCTTCTCGGTATCCGGGCGAGTCAAAAATCCGGGTGTTCACTTTGCACCTGCAGGCATCACCATGCGTGAGCTGATAGATGAATATTGCGGCGGCATGTTGGCAGGCCACGAATTTTATGGCTATTTTCCGGGTGGAGCTTCAGGTGGCATTCTGCCGGCATCGTTGGGTGATGTGCCGCTTGATTTTGACACTTTGCAGCCTTATGGCTGCTTTATCGGGTCGGCTGCGATCGTTGTCCTGTCTGATCAGGACTCGGCCCGGCAGGCAGCTCTGACATCAATGCGTTTCTTCGCTCATGAATCCTGCGGTCAATGCACACCCTGTCGGGTAGGCACAGAAAAAGCGGTGAAGTTAATGTCCAAGCCGCAGTGGGATCTCGAATTGTTGGAAGATCTCGCAACTGTTATGGAAGATGCTTCCATCTGCGGTCTCGGACAGGCTGCACCAAATCCGCTGCGATGCGTGATTAAATATTTTCCACATGAATTGGGGCTGGAGGAAAGCTGATGGTTGCACGGCCGGAAGATTTTGCCGAAACCGTGAGTTTTGAACTCAACGGTACGATTATCAAAGCGTTCGCAGATGAAACCATTCTGCAGGCAGCAACCCGAAATGGTGTCGAGATTCCGCACCTGTGCTACAAGGACGGTTTGCGGGCAGATGGTAACTGCCGTGCCTGTGTTGTGGAAATCGAAGGTGAGAGGGTATTACAGCCTTCCTGTGTTCGAAAACCGACCGACGGGATGAAAGTAAATTCGGGCAATGAGCGTGCGCTCAAATCGCAACGCATGGTGCTTGAGTTACTGCAAGCGGATGTTGTCGAGACCACCTACACACGCAACTCCGAACTCGACAATTGGTCTGACAAGCTGGCTGTCGGCAAGCCCCGGTTCGAGGCTCGTGTTCAACCCAAGGCTGATCTCTCGCATCCGGCCATTGCGGTAAACCTTGATGCCTGTATCCAGTGTACTCGCTGCCTGAGGGCTTGCCGTGAAGAGCAGGTCAACGATGTCATTGGCATGGCAGGCAGAGGCAGTCACTCAGAAATCGTTTTTGATCTGGGTGATGATATGGGAGCAAGTTCCTGTGTCGCCTGTGGCGAATGTGTACAGGCTTGTCCGACCGGTGCGTTGATGCCTGCCGAGAACGTGGGTTTGCAGGTTCCGGATAAAAAGATCGATTCAGTTTGTCCCTATTGTGGCGTCGGATGCTTACTCACCTATAACGTCAAAGACAACAAAATACTGTCTGTCAGTGGCCGCGATGGCCCGGCGAACAAAAGCCGCTTATGTGTCAAGGGGCGCTATGGATTCGATTATCTGGCACACCCGGAACGTCTGACCAAACCCTTGATAAGGCGCGAAGGAATTGCAAAGGGACTGAATGAACATTTTGATCCGGCTGACCCGCTGAAAATGTTTCGCGAGGCCAGTTGGGAAGAAGCGCTGGACCTTGCAGCGACCGGTCTGGCTGATATTAAAAAACAGCATGGCCCGTCTGCGCTGGCCGGTTTTGGTTCGGCAAAGGGAAGTAATGAAGAGGCCTATCTGTTCCAGAAGCTGGTACGGACCGGCTTCGGTACGAACAATGTTGATCATTGCACCCGCTTGTGTCACGCCTCCTCTGTTGCTGCACTGCTCGAGGGTGTCGGGTCTGGCGCTGTATCCAACCAGGTCTCTGATGTTGCAGAGGCCGAAGTGATCGTGGTTATCGGTGCCAATCCGGCGGGTAATCATCCGGTGGCTGCGACCTTTATGAAAAATGCGGCCAAAGCAGGCAAGACATTGATCGTTATGGATCCTCGTCAAACTGACATGTCTCGACATGCAGATTATATGTTGCAGTTCCGGCCTGACACCGATGTTGCGATGTTGAACGCGATCATGCACACCATTGTTGAAGAAGATCTGGTCGACGAGCAGTTTGTACAGGCGCGCACCGAGGAATTTGAAGCGCTCAAGGAAAACCTGAAAGACTTTGTACCGGAAAAAATGGAGAAGGTCTGCGGGATACCGGCCGAGACCTTGCGCGAGGTCGCGCGAGTCTTTGCCAAGTCCAGTGGCTCGATGATTTTTTGGGGTATGGGTGTTTCCCAGCACATCCACGGCACTGACAATGCACGCTGTTTGATCGCGCTGTGCATGATTACCGGACAAATTGGCCGCCCTGGATCAGGCTTGCATCCATTACGCGGGCAGAACAATGTACAGGGTGCATCCGACGCCGGTTTGATTCCGATGATGTATCCGGATTACCAACGCGTGGACAATGCAAAAGCCCAGCAGAAGTTTGAAGCTTTCTGGGATACTCCGCTGGATAACAAGCCTGGTTTAACGGTCGTGGAAATCATGCACTCGGTACTCGACGGCAACCTGCATGGCATGTACATCATGGGTGAGAACCCGGCGATGTCCGATCCCAACCTCAATCATGCGCGTGATGCACTGGCAACATTGCAACACCTGGTAGTGCAGGATTTGTTTTTAACCGAAACAGCCGCTTTTGCCGATGTTGTATTGCCGGCTTCGGGCTGGGCCGAAAAAGATGGCACAGTCACCAATACCGACCGCAGAGTGCAGATGGGCCGCCAGGCGCTTGATCTGCCCGGTGATGCCAAACATGATTTGTGGATCCTGCAACAGCTTGCCAATCGACTGGGGTTGAATTGGAACTATCCGCACGTGTCAGATGTGTACGAAGAAATGCGACAAGCCATGCCGAGTATTACCGGGATCAGCTGGGATCGGGTAGAGCAGTCGCACTCGGTAACCTATCCTTGCAGCAGTGAAGATGACCCGGGTCAATCCGTGGTGTTCATTGAAGATTTTCCAACGCCGAGCGGCAAGGCGAAACTGGTGCCGGCGAATCTGATTGCTGCCAATGAGCAAATAGATGATGAGTATCCGTTTGTGCTGATGACCGGGCGTCAATTGGAACACTGGCACACCGGTACCATGACCCGGCGTTCACGTGTGCTGGATGCAGTTGAACCTGATCCGGTTATCACCATCAATCCGCACGATTTAAGCCGCCTCAAAATTGAAGCTGGTGAAATGATTACGGTGGCATCGCGCCGCGGAACCATCACCGCAACGGCCAGAAGTGATGCGGGACTGGGTATTGGTGAGATCTTTATTCCATTCTGTTACCACGAGGCGGCCGCGAATCTGCTGACCAATGAAGCGCTGGATCCTTTTGGCAAAATTCCGGAGTTCAAATACTGTGCTGTAAAAGTAGAAGCAGCGCAAACGCCAGAGCCAGCCTGATACCAGATCACAGTGTAGTGGCAGTGTTCAGATCGGTCTTTTGCGACTGGCTGACCTTCTGCAGTCCGGGCATGGACTGCGCGCAATAGGCAATGGTCAAATCACGGTTTCAATTGCGGATTTCAGTATTGCTGCAGCTTGATCAAGCTCTTCTTCGCTGGCAATAAAAGGCGGGGCCAGCAGTACGTGGTCGCCGCTTTTGCCATCGCGTGTGCCTTGCATCGGATAACAAATCAATCCTGCTTCAAAGGCTGCTTTTTTTAAACGGCTGGCTGTCATTCTGGAACCGTCCAGCGGTTGTTTGCTGGATTTGTCAGCTACCAACTCCACCCCCCAGAACAACCCTCGCCCGCGAATATCGCCAACATTGGGATGTTGTCCCAGGTGGTATTGCAGTCTGGATTGAAAAAATTCACCACGGGAGCACACCTGACCGAGCAAGTCTTGTTGCAGGATCTCGTTGACGACGGCAAGTCCCGCAGCAGCGGCCACTGGATGAGCAAGATAGGTATGGCCGTGTTGAAAAAAACCACTGCCGTCCTTGATGGTCTGGTAGATCGAAGCACTGCACAGCATCGCACCGATAGGTTGATAACCTGCCCCCAGCCCCTTGGCTATGCAGACGATATCGGGGTCGATCGCTTCAGCTTCGCTGGCAAACAGATACCCGGTGCGCCCCATGCCACACATGACTTCATCGAGGATCAATAGCACCCCGTACTGCTGACAGATTGCCTTGATACGTTTGAAGTAACCTTCGGTTGCGGCAACTGCACCAAGCGTTGCGCCAACCACCGGCTCGGCGATGAATGCCATGACTGTATCCGCGCCCAGACGCAAGATTTCATCTTCCAGCTCTTGTGCTACTCGCGCACCGTAAGCCTCCAGACTCTCGTTGTCGCTACGTTCGGCATATTCGTAACAGGGTGCAATGTGGCTGACATTGATCAGTAGCGGTGAAAACTGTTCGCGTCGCCATTCATTGCCGCCGGCTGCCAATGCACCGAGCGTATTGCCGTGGTAACTCTGGCGTCTGGCGATCAAGTGCTGACGCTGCGGCTCGCCACGCTCTACGTGATACTGCCGGGCAAGTTTCAGGGCACTCTCGACGGCTTCCGATCCGCCGGAAACAAAATAGACGCGATCAAGACCTTGCGGTGCGTTGGAAATAAGCAGATCGGCCAGTGCTTCGGCCGGCTGCGAGTTGAAAAAGCCGGTGTGTGCAAAGGCCAGTTGATCAACTTGCTGTTTGACCGCCGTTTTAATGCGTTCGTTGGAATGTCCCAGACAGGAAACCGCGGCACCCCCTGAACCATCGAAATAGCGTTTGCCGTTTGCGTCGATCAGGAAACAACCGTCACCGGCAACGGCAATCGGGGCGTTACCATGACAATGACGGGGAAACACATGTGACATGTTGATTCTGTTCCTTCAAATTTCGATTTGTTGGTCGGAGCGGTCATCACCGGTGAAGAGTTCCGATACACTAGATACTCGCATTGTCGCGTCGATGCACCGTTCGACTATTCCCGTTGGCTATTGAAGCATACGCAGAGGCATTTCGCACCTGAGCGCTCCCGCTATATAATTACAGACAGAACATCAAATGCGGGGAAGGCTGCAGAGAGCTTGTTTTTCGCTGTAATCTGCCTCATCGACTTCGGGCACCATCTTGATCGGATGCTGTCCTCACAGGA
>CALFCE010000242.1 GCA_937951215.1 uncultured Granulosicoccaceae bacterium | reverse complement strand
CCCGCTTGTGCGGGGAGAGCTTGTCGCTTGCTTACTCTCAGGTTACTCCGCGTTATCCAGAAAACTTCGCAGTTGTTCTGAACGGGTCGGGTGGCGCAGCTTTCTGAGGGCTTTGGCTTCTATCTGCCTGATGCGCTCGCGGGTTACGTCGAACTGTTTGCCTACTTCTTCAAGCGTATGGTCGGTGTTCATGTCTATACCGAAGCGCATACGCAGTACTTTGGCTTCACGCGGGGTGAGGCTGGCGAGTACTTCATGGGTGGTTTCACCCAGGCCCAGGCCGGTGGCGGTGTCAACCGGTGACAGAATATTGCCGTCTTCGATAAAGTCACCGAGGTGCGAGTCTTCGTCATCGCCGATGGGGGTTTCCATGGAAATGGGCTCTTTGGCAATCTTCAGAACCTTGCGCACCTTGTCTTCCGGCATGTCCATTTTCTCAGCCAGCTCTTCGGGAGTGGCTTCACGCCCCATTTGCTGCAGCATTTGCCGTGAGATACGGTTCAGTTTGTTGATGGTTTCGATCATGTGCACCGGAATACGGATAGTGCGGGCCTGATCCGCAATCGAGCGGGTGATGGCTTGGCGTATCCACCAGGTGGCGTAGGTCGAGAATTTGTAACCGCGACGATACTCGAATTTATCAACCGCTTTCATCAGGCCGATATTGCCTTCCTGAATCAGATCGAGGAATTGCAGGCCACGGTTGGTGTATTTCTTGGCAATCGAGATAACCAGTCGCAGGTTGGCTTCAACCATTTCCTTCTTGGCGCGGCGGGCTTTGGCCTCACCGATAGACATCTTGCGGTTGATTTCCTTGATCTCATCAATCGGCACTTTGCTGTCAGTGGCAATCGACGCGATACGCTGTTGCAGCAACACAATCTCGCCTTTTCGCTCTTCGAGTTTTGCAACAAACGCTTCTTTGCCCTTGAGCTGCTTTTCCAGCCACGCCGGATCTGACTCATGGCCGGGGAAGCTCTGGATAAACTTGGCACGAGGCATTTTGCAGTCACGAACGCAGATATCGCGGATCTGGCGCTCCAGTGAGCGGATTCGCTCGACCTGGCCACGCAGGTTGTTGACCATGGAGTTAACAAACACCGGCGCGTATTTGAATTCGAGGAAGATGGCTGACACCTTCAGCATGATTTTTTGTGCGGCCTTGTCCTGAATACCACCGGCAGCCTCAATGGCTTTTATTGCCTTGTTGTATTCACGAGCCATCGCGCCCATGCGTTTTTTGACTTCAGCCAGATCCGGGCCTGTGTCTACAGGCTCTGAATCACTGTCGTCGGTCTCTGCTTTCTTGCCATTTTCATCGAGAACCGGGGGCGGGGTGGCCACGCGGATCTCGTCGTCTGTTTCTTTGAAGTTGGTTATGATGTCGGTCAGGCGTGCTTCTTCGGCCTCGACCAGCTTGTAGCGCCGAACCAGTTCACCGACTGTTTCGGGGTAGGTGCCCAGTGCTGCCAGTACCTGCTGCAGACCGTCCTCGATGCGCTTGGCGATTTCGATCTCGCCTTCGCGGGTCAGGAGTTCTACCGTACCCATCTCACGCATATACATACGCACGGGATCAGTAGTGCGGCCAAATTCGCCATCGACAGACGCCAGTACGGCAGCGGCTTCATCGGCGGCTTCATCATCTGTGTTGGAGCTGGTATCCGACAGGATAAGAGAGTCGGATTCCGGGGCGATCTCGCAAACCGTGATGCCCATGTCGTTGATCATCGCAATGATCTCTTCCACCTGCTCCGGGTCTACAATGCCCTCGGGCAAGTGGTCATTGACCTGCGCGTAGGTCAGAAAGCCTTGCTCTTTTCCCTTGGCAATCAATTCCTTAAGACTGGACTGCTGATTTTTATCCATTGCCATACCGATGCGTCACCTGCTGGATTGTTGGAAAAGGGACGGCTCATAGCTGAGGCGAGTTACGCCTGCTGTTAGCCGAACCCCTAATTATATCAAATTTACACCTGTAATGTGTAACTGAAGGGTTCGCTGTTTCTGATGATTTATGTTTTATAGTGCAATTTTGATAAATGATCTACCCTATTGCAGGAAGTATTTCGGGTCCTGCAGCCTACACACCCTTTGTGAAGTTTTGATGTCCCGGATTCTCATCGATGTGCCACCCATTGATGTGCCACCTGGGCAGAATCTCAAAAGGATGGTTGGTCAGTAGCGTCAAACCGGCTGCGGACTATCCAAATAGCCTTTGCCCATTAAACTTATCAACTGTAACGATTAAGTTTAACGCTGTTGCTGAACACCCTGTGCTGTTGCCGGTCACCCAGAGAAAAGATAGGGACAACTGCGACATTCTCAACACACCGACCGGTGATAAAAACAGTGGCTAAACCCCGGATGCAAACCCCGGATGCAAACCCCATATAAAACTTAAGCGCCCCGCCAGGTTTGATCAATCTTCGTCACCAAGTCAATTTCACGCGTCTTGTGCGTTGTTCCTTTATAATAGAGCCGATCTACCTGAAAACGCCCACTTCTGGCCAAGCTAAAGTTTGTCCGGAGCAAGCTGGTTCCAGAAAACTGTTTCAGGCAGAGATAAAAGAACACTAAACCGGCCCCATTCGAGGTCGGGAATCCAGTATCGAGACGCAATCTCGAAACCCAGTATCGAGGTAATAATAGATGTCCAATCGAGTAGATTTGGCGAACGCTGTGCGTGCTTTGAGCATGGATGGTGTACAGGCGGCCAATAGTGGCCATCCCGGCGCGCCAATGGGGATGGCCGATATTGCCGAGGTGTTGTGGAATGATTTCCTCAAGCACAACCCGGCCAATCCCTCCTGGAGTGATCGTGATCGCTTTGTCTTGTCCAACGGGCACGCGTCCATGCTGGCCTATTCCTTACTTCATCTGACCGGTTACGATCTGCCTATTGAGGAGTTGAAAGCATTCCGACAGCTCGGCTCAAAAACCGCAGGCCACCCTGAGTATCACCACACGCCCGGTATCGAAACCACGACCGGCCCGCTTGGGCAGGGGCTCGCCAATGCGGTAGGCATGGCGGTAGCAGAAAAAACTCTGGCGGCGCAGTTCAACCAGCCCGGGCATACCATTGTGGATCATCACACCTATGTGTTTATGGGGGACGGCTGTTTGATGGAAGGGATCTCCCATGAAGTCTGCTCTCTGGCAGGCAGGCTGGGTCTCGGCAAACTGGTGGCGCTGTATGACGACAATGGCATTTCCATTGATGGTGAGGTCGAAGGCTGGTTCGCAGACGACACTCCTGCAAGGTTCAAGGCCTATGGCTGGCATGTGATAGCAGACGTTGACGGTCACGATGCAGATGCCATTAAAACGGCCATAACAGAAGCCAAATCCATCACTGACAAGCCATCCTTGATTTGCTGTAAAACTGTCATCGGCAAGGGTTCACCGAATAAGGGGGGCAAAGAGAGCAGTCACGGAGCGCCATTGGGTGATGATGAAATCGCGCTGGTCCGCAAGACCATTGGTTGGCAGCACGCGCCGTTTGAAGTGCCCGATGAAATCTACAAAGGCTGGGATGCACGTGAGCGTGGTGCCGAAGCTGAGGCGGATTGGTCCAAACGATTTGCTGACTATGCCTCTGCACACCCAGAGCTCAGTGCCGAGTTTGAACGGCGTCTGACAGGTGATCTGCCTGCGCATTGGCCTGATGGTAGCCTCGCATTTATCAAAGAGACCGCAGAGAAAGCGGAGAAGGTTGCCAGTCGCAAAGCGTCTCAAAATGCGCTTAATGCTTATGGCCCCTTGTTGCCCGAGTTACTGGGTGGCTCGGCTGACCTGGCAGGTT
>CALFCE010000241.1 GCA_937951215.1 uncultured Granulosicoccaceae bacterium | reverse complement strand
GGTGGTGCCAAATTCAAAGTCAGCTGATTTTTTCAAACCACCAAAAGAGCCCGAGGATCCAAGCCACATGGCTGTTTTCTTCTGTACAAACGCATCCTGGTTGTCACCCCAGGCACGTCCGTAAAAGCCGTAGTAACCAGCATCGAGCCATTCCTTGACTTTGGTCCAGTGCATTTTCATGTGGTCATTGTTGTACAGCAGCTCGACATCCGTAGAATCGTAACCGTTGTTGCCGGTGGCCATCTGCAGGTTGTGGCGGCTGTGAAAGTTCTCGGAGAAGATCCACGGGCTATGGCTTTGCGCCAGAGCGATATAACCGGCTTCCTTGAGTTTGGGAGCCATCGCTTCAAATTCTTCCCAGGTCTTCGGTGGAGCTTCGATGCCTGCCGCTTCAAACGCTTCCTTGTTGAAATACAGCAATGGGGTTGATGAGTTGAACGGGAGTCCGATCATCTTGTCGTCAGAATCGGCATAGAAGTATCGCACACCGGAGATGTAGTCTTCGATGTTGAAACCCTGGCCATGCTCTTTCATCAAATCAGCAACCGGGAAGGTAGCACCCTTGGCATTGATAATCGTTGCAGCGCCAGCATCAAAGATCTGGATTATATGTGGCTGCTCTTTGGCACGAAATGCAGCGATACCGGCGGTCATCGTATCTTCGTATCCACCTTTGTAGGTAGGTACCACGACGTAGTCGCTTTGGCTGGCATTGTATTTTTCGGCGATTTCATTGACAACTTCACCGAGCCGTCCACCCATGGCATGCCACCACTGAACTTCTGTGGCAGCCCACACGCTGCTGCTTGCAACCGCGGAACCGGCAACCAGTGCCGCGGCGATAAACGTTTTTAGTTTCATAAAAATAGTCCTAATCAAGTCATTTAATTTTCAATTGCAGATTAATCTGCTTTTTACCGGATCCCAGCTCAGCCTTTGTCAAGCTCACGCTAGAGACCCATGCAATTTGCATATACTGTTGTTGATTCCGGCCAATCGCTGAATACGCCTTTTATCTTAACCTTCATCGCCAATGCGTCCAAGACTTCAAACACATCGCTGTCACTATCAATAGCCGGTTTGACAGTTTGGTAGTACCAGCCACCACCACCGGACAACGGGCCGGAACGCTCCAGCGTCCAGGCGATCAAATTTAATCCTGCTTGAGTTGCAGCGGTGGCGTAAGAGGATGCTATCAGCTGATTGTTACTGTCAGTTGACAGCAACATCCACAAGGGTGGTGCGAGGTAGTTGACACCACTGCCTGCCAGCTCCTGCATTGACGGCGACCAGCTTTTGGGTTTGCCAATCTTGAATTTTTTATCCCGGTAGCGGCCATCCAGCCACACGGCTTGTCGGCCAAATTCAGGGTGCTTGTCAATCCAGTAGCTTACATCTTCAAGATTGAAACTTTGCAGGAACACATCTTTAGCTTCGACACCAGCTGCCACGTAGTCTTTAACCAGGGCTTGCGCATAGGCTTGTTGTGTATAGTCGCCGGCAAATGGCATGGTGACTTGCGGAGCTTTTAATTCCGGAGTCATTTTCACGCCCAGTGATTGAAACAGCTCGACGCTCTCGGCATGACTCATCAAAGTGGCTGGCCCGGAATACAACTCCGATTTGAATCGCGGCACCGTGGCCAGATATTCTTCGACGGTTTTCGCGTCTTTGTTGCCGACATCCATTTTTCCTTGCAGGGTTTTAAATTCCTGCAGGGTGATATCGCTGGTGCAGCACTTGACGTTTTTAAAAGGTGCACTGCTCGTGAGGTCTGGGGGCGACGAGCATTTTTCTGCCAGAGGTGTCGCCAGGATATTGGTGGTGGTGTGCAGATCGCACTGCGAGTGGCGGCAAACCAACTCCCGGTCTTTGGTGAATGTCACATCACACTCGATGATGCCGGCGCCCATTTCCGCCGCTGCCACATAGCCTTCGCGCGTGTGCTCTGGATACTCCACCGGGGCCCCGCGATGAGCGATCGAAAAGACACTGGCTGTTAGCTCGTTGCTGACACAACTCGCCAGCTTGTTCTTTAACTCTCCTTCGGCAAGCCCGGCGATAAGGCTTTTGCTGCGTTCTGACGGTAGTTTGGAAAAGGTCGGAGCCGACCAGAACAGTGCTGTAACCAACCCTGTAATCACTATACGGGTAATCATAAAAAAGGCCTGTTCTGCGGAAGTTAAACTACTCCAACCCTAACACTTTTACCTTGTCGGGTCACTGTAATTAGCCGGTCTGGTCAAGACCCTCGCGGTGCGAATGCGCGGTGATGGCGAATCGCAGCACACTCGTAGCAAGGAGGCTGTCTAGTGGCTGCCGAAGGTCGTAACAACGAATTGCGACGCAGCGTTTAGCAGCAAGGCTGTCGATGCAGCTCCAGCATCCATATGACCCACTGAACGTGCTCCCAGCTTCGCAGACCTGCCTTTTTTTGCCTGCATCCCGATGGTCGATTCAGCACCGGCATTGGCGGCTTGAGCGACTTGTCTCATTAGCTCCGGCAGGCTGGTGTCTGCTGGTGCCTGGTTGGCGGCTTGTGCGGCCGGTATCCATGCATCGAGCATGGTTTTGTCTCCTGCTTCCGCTTTACCTCGATGTCGAATGCCATCTACCATGGCCTCGACCACTTTGGCCATTGCTGCTGCATCGAGAGTTTCCTGCTCTTTTACCGCAGTGGCCGCACGCATAAATGCGGTAGCATACAAGGGGCCGGCAGAGGCCCCGACCGCTGCCAAAAAGCTCTTTGCGGCAGTGTTGAACACAACAGTGGGTGGGGCTTGTTGCGGGTCAAGTTCTGCGAGCGCGCCGCGCACGGCTTCAAAACCGAGCGACATGGTCACACCATGGTCAGCGTCACCGATCGCACCATCCAATTCACACAGATGATCAATACTGGATTTCATGCTGTCGGCCATCGCATTGAACATGGCCACCAGCTGCTCACTTGAGAGACTATTCATGAATGGCTTATCCTGCTCTGAACATCGCGCAATCGCAGGGGTGTTGTAATAGCTCTGTGAGTTCACCATCCAGATGATGCAGCGTAATACTGGCCCCTGCCATTTCCAGTGAGGTGCAATAAGGCCCCACCCAACTGGCATGAATATCGACGTTAATATCGTCAAGCCGCTGTTTTACACGACGATTGATGACATAAAGCTCCATCAATGATGTGGAGCCCAGTGAATTGACCAGAACGGCAACTCGATCACCTTTGGAAGGGGACATCTCATCGAGTATTCGATCCAGCAGTGCATCGGTGACTTCATCAGCCGAGCGAAGTTTGCCGCGTTCGACTCCTGGCTCACCATGAATGCCAAGACCGATTTCCATTTCATCGTCGCCCAGCTCAAAATTCGGTTTGAGTGTGTGTGGTAGCGAGCATGGGCCCAGCGCTACACCCATGGTGTAGGTATGATCGTTGGCTTTGATTGCAACACGCTCACACTCATCAAAAGAGAGCATCTTGTCGCAGGCAGCACCGGCGGCTTTAAAGATAAAGAAATTTCCGGCAACACCGCGACGTTCGCTGCGGTTCTCAATCGGCGCTGACGCTACATCATCCGTGGTTAGCACCGTTCGCACTTCAATATCATCCATCGCTGCCATTTCGGCCGCCATGTCAAAGTTCATTACATCGCCAGCATAGTTACCGTACATAAAAAGCACGCCTTCTCCACCATCAATGGCTTTGGCGCAGGCCAATGCCGGATCGGGTGGGGGGGATGCAAACACATTACCTATGGCCGCAGCGTCTGCCAGGCCCTTGCCTACAAAACCAAGAAAAGTCGGCTCATGGCCTGATCCTCCTCCGATCATCAAACCGACTTTACCCTGACGAGGTCCGTTCTTAGCGACAATGGCGCGTGGACTACTTTCTATTTGATACAGATGATCGGGATGTGCTGCCAGTACACCTTCCAGCATTTCCTCGATGATATTATCCGGATTATTAATCAGTTTCTTTGTTTTCATTGAATAAATACCGTTTTATACTGATGTCGAGCCGGGTTCACCGGCTTGTTTCCCGCTTCCCGTTTTTTCATAAGCCAGGCTTTTCAATACATTGTCTGCTGGTATTCTTCCTCAAGGTCTTGTTCTATTGCCGGCAGTGTTTCAGCCGCCGGTTCGTTGCCTGATGAATGCTCCATTACCATCGCAATCATGGAGGTCATTTCCGATCTTTTACGTTGCGATTGAGTGTCCCAGAGCTTTGAGCGACGAAGGGCTTTTGCACAGTGCAGAAAGGCTTCGTTGACGTGGACAACGATGGCCAGCGTCGGAACACGGTTGGCGACTGCCAGTGTTTGCAGCAACTCCGGATCGCGAACCAGTCTCGCGGTACCGTTAACACGCAAGGTGTCTTCAAAGCCTGGCACCATAAACAGCAAACCTACAGCCGGATTGGAAATAATATTACTCAGGCTATCGAGACGGTTGTTGCCCGGCCGATCCGGTATGACGAGCGTATTTCGATCCAGCACAGTAGCGAAACCTGCAGGGTCCCCGCGAGGACTGACATCTGCAGTGCCATTGGCATGCTGTGTGGCAAGACAAAGAAACGGTGACAGCGAGATAAACTTTTGGCAGTGGTGATCCAGATGATCAATACATTTCTGGACGGCCAGCGTGTGGGTGGAGGCATAGAGCGCGCGCAGTTCTTCCTCTGTCGAAACTTGGCAAGAAGCGTCGAATGAGGGTTTTGCTCCGGATGAAGAGTCGCTCATCATATCAGTCCAGTATCGTTGCGTTGTTAATAAACTGGCGTGTTGTTTCCAGATCAACAACACCAGCATCAGATCCCAGGGCTGTCGCCACAAGACCGGAGGTTGCGGTACCTAGCTTACACGCCTCATCCAGCTCATAGCCCATTGCCAATCCCGCAATAAACCCGCCGCAGTAGCTATCACCACAACCTGTGGTGTCAGAAACTGAAATTTCAAATGCGGGCACACGGAACTCAGTATCTGCGGTTTTGATAAACGAGCCTTTTTCTCCCCATTTGAAGATGCAGGCACCAGCACCCATATCCATAAAGAACGAGGCAAGATCTGAAGGTGTTGACGGAGGTTTTCCGTCGCCAGTGCTGGCCAGATATTCTGCTTCTTCCATTGACGGCATAAAGTAATCGACGTTGGGAAGTGAATCCTGCAGCAGCTTCAGAGTATTCTCATTGGGAGCAATTAAATCAAACGTAGTGGTCAAACCTTTTTGTTTTGCGTGGGCCAGTAAGCGGGCACTTTGTCGTTTGTCCATGGCATCCAGCAAACCGGTGCCACCGTGATGCAGAAAGCGTGCGTTACAGACAGCATCAAACTCATCATCGGCAACAAAAAGATCATCAGATGCGCCTCGTGCGTGCAGGGCAGGACGCTCGCCATTAGGTCTGATTGGCAGCATGGTGGCAGACGTTGCCATGGTCCCTGAACGCTGCACCATCGAGCAATCTATTCCCATACGATTGTAAGTGTCGACGATAAAATCACCTTTTTCGTCATTGCCTACGCAGGCGACCGTGGCACACTTGATCCCCATTTTGGATGCGTTCATCACAGCACCGGATGCAGTGCCGGCTGGGTTCATACGGATCTCTTCGATAAAATCGACCCCGCCTCCCTCAGGGATAGACTCGACGGGTCGACCCGCAATGTCGAGAATGGTGAGGCCAACAAATACAGCGTCGAATTCAGGCATAATTTTCTCGTTAACAGATTGCAGTTGTTATTTCAAAGAACAGTTGATGATCCAAGAGAGACGGATGGGATCATACACTGACATAAGAATCAGGCTTGATCCCAGCCATTCCTGATTGTTTTGTACCCCTCTCGATAGACGGCTTCCGGGCTTTCTGCAAAGTCGCGCCAAACCCGGGTAGCAGCGGCCAGATCCGGTAACCCCCGGCCAAAGGCCTCGATCGTCAGCCAGTCATCGTAGCCGGATTGTTTGATTGCTTTAAAGGTTTCATTCCAGGGCACATGCCCACGGCCGGGTACACCCCGATCGTTTTCTGATATGTGCACGTGCACCACATTTTTATGATGATCTGTGTAGGCGCTGATCGGATCGCTTTCTTCTATATTGGCGTGGAAGGTGTCGTACATCGCTTTGATGGAAGGGTGATTCACAGATTCGACATAGTCGTTTAGCTCTTGCATGGTGGTTACAAAATAGGATTCAAATCGATTGACTGCTTCCAGTGCCAGCGTCACACCTGAATCGCGTGCGTAGTCGCCTGCTTTGGTATGAACCTCGCGCGCACGATCAAATTCTGCATCGGTGGTGGCCGAGCCGGAAAATTCGCCGAGGGTCTGGTGCAATGGCCCACCAATACCTGTTGCGCCGAGTGCGGCGGTACAATCAACAAGCCATTTCAGATAATCGACACTGGCCTGTCTGACCGAAGCATCCTCTGACAACGGATTTTGATCAAGGGTAGGGATAATTGAGATGGCAGTGCGGTCGAGTCCCAACTCGTCCAGCATTTTGCCTTTTTCGGCGTAGTCCCCAGGCGTACCGTCAAAGATTGGGACTTCGACTCCGTCGTAACCGGTGGCTTTGAGGTCTTGCAACAATTCTTTGTGTTCCTCATTCATTGAGGTTGTCCACAGCAACATACAGAATCCGATTTTCATGTGGTTTCCTTTAAGTTGGATGGTCGCGTAGCGTGTTCCACGGAGCTTCTGACGCGACATCGATCAATTCGTAGCCCTGATCACCAATACAGGGTCCGAGAATAGCGATCAGGATAGCGGTGTCGGATCCGGTATTGAACGAGGCGTGTACCTCGTCTGCCGTTACAAATACCGAATCACCTGACTTGAGTGTTTGTTTTTCTGTGGCCAGCCATTGTTCGATCTCGCCGCTGATAACGTAAATGACTTCTTCCTGCCCGGGGTGCTTGTGAAAATCATGCCCTTTGCCCGGTTGCAGGGTGACTTCAATGACGGTTAGCTGTTCAGCGTGTGTGGAAGGCGGGTGGCTCATCCATCGGAGTTTCCCCCAATCAAGGACTTCTTGTGGCGTGTTTGCTGAGAGTACAAATTTGCCGGGCATTGTTAGCCTCCCCATCGTTGGCCTTCCCATGCTTGGCCTTTCCATGCTTGGCCTTTCCATTGTTGGCCTGTTTCGGGCAATCCGGGAAAAAAGAACCCGGAATGAATCGTTGCGGAAAAACTACATGACTTCGAGTACCGCAGCCTGTAGCGCGTCGACAAATGCACTGTCGTTGATATTCGCGTCAATACGGATCAGTTTGTGTGTGTCTGTTTGTTTGAAATGTTTATCGATTGTGTCAAACAGTGCCTTGTCCGCAACGGGGTCGTAAAATGGCTGACCTTCCGCATCCAGCATTGAGACCCCTTTCTCTGGCAGCAGAAAACGAACTTCGCCCGGAATGGCATTGAGCTTTGCTGCCAGCCATTCAGCGATGGCAATATTTTCTTCAGGTGTTGTTCGCATTAGCGTGACCTGGGGATTATGCACATGCAAAAGACGATCTTTGTAGCGTTCTGGTACCGTTGCAACAGCGCCGAAGTTCACCATGTCCAGCGCTCCAACAGAGCCCACATACGGAACACCGCTGCGAATGACTGCGCCCAAACGATCCTCGGTAGCAGCAAACACTCCGCCGCTCAGCATATCGGCAATCTCGGTTGTGGTGATGTCGACAATGCCACTGAGCATTCCGGAGTCACACAGTTTTTCCATCGACATGCCGCCAGTACCCGTAGCATGAAAAACCAGACACTCATACTTGTCATTTAACCGGGACTCGAGCGCACTGACACAGGGTGTGGTCACGCCAAACATTGTCAGCCCCAAAGACGGCAGCTCGGATGCTGCACCAGCGTCTGGTGCCTTGACCAGCCGGTCACTGTGTTCGATCATCCCCGCCAGCGCATGTGCTGCATTACCGAGTATCCTGCGCGATATCGCGTTAAGGCCTTGCACGTCGGTTACCGAGTACATCATGGTGATGTCAGAGCCGCCGACATACGGAGCAACATTTCCAGAGGCCACCGTTGATACCAGGAGCTTCGGGGTGCCAACCGGCAAGGCGCGAAAGGCAGGGGCCAACAGAGCGGTACCCCCTGAACCACCTGCGCCAATGACTCCATCGACGGTGGGTTGTTTGCTCAGGAATTGTTCCAAGGCAACACTCATTGCGGCAATCGCGTCCCCGCGATCTGTCTGTTGCATAACGTGTGACTCACCCTCGGGATGATGTCGGGCGACCTCAGCTGCACTGATGTCAAAGTTGTCTGCCGAGATGTCATCGCCAGTGCCAGTTCCGGTGCCAGTGCCGACATTCACCCGCACAATCTGTTGCCCCGCTTGTTGCAGACATTGGCCAAGGAAATTCAGTTCGGTTGATTTTGTGTCGAAAGTTCCGACGATATAAGCTGTTTTATCTGGCACAGTGCAAACCTTATTTTCTCAGTGTTCCAAGGTATTCCACATACAAAAATGCGGTACCAATTCCCAGTAATGCTGCTGCAATAAGCACTGCAAGCACGATTAAAATGACCTTGCCGATCTGTTTCGCCGGTACTCCTGGTCTGCAAAACGGGACCAGATTGAACAACAAGGCGCCGATGACGACAAGCACACAACCGATGGTGAACAATTGCATCGAGAAAGGCTGAAAAATCATCAATATTGAAACAACACACAATGAGATGATCGATCGCTCGAGCCATTTGGCCTGTAAGGTATTCATAGCGTTGTCAACAGCAGTTCGTCTTCGGTAAAGACATGAGTAGTCCCTTTGGTAAACTGAACGTGGACAGATTCGCCTTCATCTATCGGCACTTTCCAATCCGTGACAACCCTCAAAGAGTTCTGATCGTTGCGCAGATGGGCGAGTGTTTCAGCGCCCATGGGCTCAATCAGATCGACGCTGAGTGTGATGCTTGACGAACTGGTTTCGCTAACCAGCTGCAAGTTGCGGGGTCGAACACCCAAGGTGACTGCTGAGCCTGCCGGCAGCTGGCTTAAGCTGTCCGAGGGGGAGGCCTGGCTGCTGTCCAGTGTGATGTTGTTTTGCCCGTTTATCGAAAATTCGGCTTCTGCGGAACCCTTCATGCCTTCAAAGGTGCATGCCAGCAGATTCATCTGCGGCGTCCCGATAAACCCGGCAACAAATAAATTGGCCGGGCGCGCAAAAACATTGTGCGGTGTGTCCACCTGCTCAATACGGCCATCACGCATGACTGCAATTCTGTCAGCCATGGTCAGTGCTTCAAGCTGGTCGTGCGTAACTATAACGGTTGGCTTGGACAAGCCTTGCAGCACTTCCTTGATCTCTCCCCGCATCTCCTCACGTAGTTGGACGTCAAGTCTTGACAGCGGTTCGTCAAACAGGAAGCAGGTAGGGTCGCGGACAATGGAACGACCGACGGCCACCCGTTGCTTCTCGCCCTCGGCAAGCTGGCCCGGAAGCCGGTTCAAAATGCCGTCAAGTTGCAATACCCGGGAGGTTTCGGCAACCTTTTGTTCGATGACTTGCGCATTGTGTTTCTCGGCATGCAGTGGGAACGCCAGATTTTCTGCGACAGTCAGGCTGGGGTAGAGTGCATAAAACTGAAAACTCATCGCAACATTACGATCACGTGCTGCAAGATCGTTAACCCGCTTGCCACCGATAAAAACATCCCCTCCGTCGGTAGCCTCTAGACCTGCCACCATGCGTAGCGTGGTTGTCTTGCCACATCCGGAAGGGCCGAGCAAGCACAGCACTTCTCCATCCTGCACATCAAGGTTAACGGCATTGACGGCAGTCAGACTGCCATACACCTTTGTTGCTGATTTAAGTTCGATGCTCATTTCTTGACCGTGCCAAAAGTAACACCACGCAATAGCTGGTTCTGTAACAAAAAGGTCACGAAAAATATCGGTATCAGGAACAACGTAACAATGGCCGCCAGCAGCCCGTAGTCGACCCCGACTTCGCCGCCCAGTGTCCGCGCCATGGCGACAGGGACGGTACGTGTTTCAACTCCGGTCAGTAGCAGTGCAAACAGAAACTCGTTCCAGGTAAGAATCATCCCGAAAACAAATGTGGCTGCAAGTCCGGCATATATTTGCGGTATACACATCCCGAAAAACACCCGCCAGTCGGTCGACCCATCCATTCGGGCCGCATCTTCAATCTCGGGGTTCAACTCGTCAAAGAAGGATTTGACCAACCACACCGAGAAAGGAATATTGAACGCGGTATAGAGCAGTATGATGCCCCAGTAGCTGCCTGCCAGGCCGGTCAGTCGAAACATCAGAAAAATTGGAATAATCACCACAATAGGCGGCATCATGCGAGTAGTGAGTATGATGAACAGGTAAGTATCGTTGCCACGTAAAGGATGTCGCGAAAAAGCGTAGGCAGCCAGGGTGCCGATAATCAAGGCCAGCAATACGGCAGTGCCGGCAATAAAGATCGAATTGAAAAAATACAGAATAAAGTTTGTCGCCTGTGAAGAATCCGAACTGATTGATGCCCGAAAAAACACACTGCGAAAGTTGTCCAGCGTTGGCGAGAACAGAAACTTCGGGGGTATCTCCAGTGCATCTGTACGGGTTTTAAACGCAGTCAGTATGATCCAGAGCACCGGAAAGAAATAGACGAAGCCCACGATGCCTGCAAACAGACTGCGTCCCCAGCCGGCCTTGCCGATTTCACGTTGCTTCGCCATTACAAATCCTCCTCCGCTGCGCGCCTGTTAACCGAGTACAGATACAGGTTTGTCAGAACGATAACGATAAAAAGGATAATGTAGGCGAGGGCACCCGAACGACTGGTGCGGAAATTCTGGAACGCCATGCGATAGATATTGACCGCAATGGACTCGGTGGATGAACCCGGTCCGCCCTCGGTAATGATGTAGATAATGTCGAATATTTTAAACGTTTCAATCGTTCGGAACAAAATTGCGAGCAACAACAAGCTCTTTATATACGGAAAGGTGATGGTGATAAACCGTCGCCATGGGCTGACCCGGTCAATCTCCGCCGCCTCGTACAGGTATTTAGGCACTGAAACCAGCCCAGCCAGCACCAGTAGCATCACAAACGGCGACCACATCCAGGCATCCGCAATGACAATACCGGCCAGCGCACCCGTACTACTTGAGAGCAGTACAAACGGCTCAGTGGTAAAGAAGTTGATGAAGTAACTTAGCAGGCCGAAGGTGGGTTCATAGTAAAGTTTGAAAAATACACCCACAGACACAAACGACAGCATCATCGGCGTCAGCACCAGCATCATGATGATGCGCCGCATCGGGAAGTGTTTGGCGAAAAGCATTGCCAACGCGAAACCGATAATCAGTTGCAGCGTAACTGAAGAGGCAACAATGATTGCAGTGGTCTGGAACCGATCCCAGATCTTTTCATCGGTGAGTACGCGCTCGAAATTCTTGAACCCGACAAATTCGGGAACCTTCAGCCGGTTCGCACGATAGTTGAAAAAACTGAGCCCGAATGACCACAGTAGCGGAAAGATATTCATCACAAACAGCACGATGATTGCGGGTGCAACCAGAAGCGGGCCGCGATTTTTGGGCGCGGTCAATCTGGCCCAGAGTCCGCCGTTGCTGCGGGTGGTGCTGGCCATCCAGGAAGGTCCTTTTAATCAGTTGTTGTTATTGTCACACTAGGTAGCTGACGGACACCGGGAAAACTATCCCTGGTGCCCGCAGCTGTAGCCTTATCTCGCCGCTTGGCTATTCGATAAAACCATCGTCTTCCAGCAGTTCTTGCTGAAACTCAGCAACCGCATCAAGTGCTTCCTTGGCAGATTGTTGACCGGTAATCGCCTTGTCAAACTCTTCCTGCTGCTGGGTCAGCATTTCAAAGAACAGTGGAATGTGCCAGACGTCTTTTTGCCAATCAATCATCTCAACGTGTGCACGGTTCCAGGGGCGCAGGTCGTTGTAGGTAGGATCAGCCATGACGCTCTTCAGACCTGACTGGCCACCGTTGGCAACCGCCTCGAGCTGGGTGTCCGGCGCTAACCACCATTTGACAACATTCAATGCCTCTTTCACGATCTCGTCTGAATTCCAGGTGGTCAGTACGAAGGGTTGTCCACCGATATTTCCGGTACGGTCAATTGAACCGTCTTCCTTACGCAAACCTGGCGCCGGGCCGAAAGCCGACTTGTCATGGACCTTGGACGTTTTGGGGTCAAGCACAGGCTCTCCCAAACCAACCCAGTCGATGGTCGTTGCAACCTTGCCCTGCATGTAAAGTTCTTGCGTGACAAAGATATCCATCTGGCCGGTTTTGGCTACCGGTGGCATGTGTGGAATCATCGAGAGATAGTGTTCAAACCCTTTCACCGATGCTTCTGAATTGACCACGCCCTCGGCTTGCCCTTCAGGTGCTTTGGTTTCATCCCAAATACTGCCACCGTGCTGCCAGATAAAGGCGTTGGCTTGCATGGAGCTGAAATCGTAGCCCTTACCTGCCTGATAAGAAATTCCGTAGAAGTCGTCTTCCAGAGTCTCACCGGCAAGCATTTCGCCTTTTTTACGCTTCAGGAATTCGCCGATTTGTGCATAGCGTTCCCAGTCCACGTCCTGCCAATCCTCATAGGTGCAGGGAAAAGTCGCGTCATATTTTGCTTTGAAAGCTGCGCCTTCACCTTCATGGCAGAATATGTCCTCGCGGTAGAAAGTGACATAGGTATCCGGGAACTGTGGGAAGCCGTAATACTGGGTATCCGGTGCGATCGCCGTTCCGGCAGCTTCCAGTTGTTCACGCGACTTGTGGGGGTAGGTTGAGTAGGCTGAGACCAGGGCCGGGTGCAGATCTTCCATTATGGCCATCAATTCCGGGTCTGCCTTGATTTCCTCAGTCAGATCCATGTAGTAACCACCTTCCACAAAGGAACCCAGCCACTGACTGTCGGTCACGATCATTTGATATTTCTGTTCACCTGAGGTCAGCGATGCTGCAACACGCTCGTAGAAACTGGGCCATGGGATAAAGTCCATTTCCAGCGTGGTGTTGTGACCCGCCGGGGATTTATAGGTTTTGTCAAAATGCTCCTTCATAAACCGTGTCGGTGGCCAATCAGGTGCTGCCATGGTAATCGTGACATCGGCAGCATAGGTTTGCGTAGACAAACCCGTTGCCAATACAGCGGTTGCGCAGGCGGTTAATGTCTGCTTGTGAATTCTGGACAGCTTCATGTTCCTCTCCTTAATCGTTGCTGTGGTTTTGAATCATCATGTGGATCAAATTGTTTGATCCACCGGGGACTCGGATTGTTATACTTTTCTGTCGTTCTGCTCTAGTTAACCCTCACCCCGGTTTCAGTCATAAACAGGTGGGCATCGGACAGTTGGAACGACAGTTCAATGTCCTGTCCGGGTGAATAGCTTGTGGCTTTTTCTTCGGGTAAAACCAGTTTCAAAAGGCTGCCGCTGACATCGATATCGAGAATGGTGACATCTCCCAACGGTTCCGTCAGATGCACTCGACCGGAAACCGACATGTCCGCATTGAACTCAGCCGGAGTATCGCTGCTGATATGGATGTCATTTGGTCTCACGCCGAGTGTCAGTTCATCGCCAGAATTGATGGACATATTGAAGCGTTGGGTTGCAATGGGAACTTCCCCAAAGGGCATTTGCAATGAATTTTGATCGCCCTGGGTACTGATTTTGCCATTGATCAGGTTGATCACTGGTGAACCCACCATGCTGGCTACAAAGGTGTTTGACGGTGCACTGTAAAGTTCTCTCGGCGTGCCCGACTCAACAATCTTGCCGTCTCTGATCAGCGCAATCCTCTGGCCCATGGTCAAGGCTTCGAGTTGATCCGGTGTTGCGTACAACATGGTCATACCCAGCTCGCGATGGAGTCGTTTGAATTCCGCGCGCATATCGTGGCGCAGTTTGGCATCGAGGTTGGTTAGCGGTTCATCCAGCAACAACAGTTTCGGGCGTCGCACGATAGCGCGACCAATAGCGACCCGTTGTTGTTCACCTCCCGACAGGGTAGAAGGTTTTCGTTTCAGGGTATGAGTCACGCGAAGCAACTCGGCTACTTCAGCAACCCGTTGCTTGATCTCTTTGCGGGGGACCCCATCGCGAACCAGAGGATAGGCCAGATTGGCGTGAACACTTAAATGAGGATAAAGGGCAAATGTCTGGAAGATCATGGACATACCCCGCCCCTGAACAGGCGACTCGGTCAGATCCTCGCCGGCGAATTCCACACTTCCCTGACTCAGCTCCTCCAGCCCGGCAATAGCTCGCAAAGTGGTTGTTTTGCCGGCAGACGAAGCTCCAAGCAAACAGAAAAACTCGCCTTCGTGTACATCAAAACTGACACCCTGCAACGCTTTGACCGAGCCAAAGTGACGTTCGATGTTGTTCACGACCAAGTGCGTCATGGAGTTCTTGCAGTCCTTTTGTAAACCTTCTGTACCAAATGTAACTTAATTACCAATTGTCTTCCACTGTCGTGTTTCCGCCGACGCGAGAACCGCATCTGTCACGCGATCTGTGTTAAGAGCCTCTGCAAAAGAGGGAGATAAAGGCTGATCAGAAGCGATGCCAGTCAGAAAATCAGCAAACTGATGCGTGAATGAGTGTTCATAACCAATTTGCAAACCCGGCACCCACCAGCGATCCATATAGGGGTGGTCACCGTCTGTAATGTGTACCGAGCGCCAACCGCGTGTTCGGCCTTCATCGGCGTGATCAAACATCTGTAAGCGGTGCAGGTCGTGCAAGTCCCATTTCAAGGACGCGTGTTCACCGTTAATCTCCAGTGTGTAAAGCGCTTTGTGACCGCGGGCATAGCGGGTCGCTTCAAACTGCCCGATGGAACCGTTGGCAAAGCGCGCCAGAAAAATACTGGCGTCGTCGATGGTGACGGGTTGCACCTTGCCGGTCAGCTGGTGCTGACGCTCTTTGACAAAAGTTTCGGTCATGCCGGATACTTCTGCTATGCCGCCGTTAAGCCACATGGCTGTGTCAATACAATGTGCCAGCAAGTCTCCGGTGACTCCACTTCCAGCCACATCCTTGTCCAGGCGCCAAAGCGCTTCACCCCCTTGTGGCAAGTCAGTTGCAATCGTCCAGTCTTGTAAAAAATTGGCACGATAGTGAAAAATTTTACCGAGCTTACCTTCATCAATAATTTGTTTGGCCAGGGTGACGGCAGGAATACGGCGGTAGTTGTACCAGACCATATTGGCAACACCTGCTGATTCAACTGCTGCCGTCATTGCAGCAGATTCTTTCGCTGAGCGGCCTAACGGCTTTTCACACATCACCATTTTTCCTGCTTCGGCTGCTGCAATGGCGATTTCATAGTGAGAATCGTTGGGTGTGGCGATGTCGACAAGATCAATATCATCTCGCTCGATCAATTTTCGCCAGTCGGTTTCAGTGGACTCATAGCCCCACTGAGCGGCAAAATTTTCGACCGTGTCTGCTGTTCTTGCGCAAACCGCTTTTAATACCGGGGTGAATTCAGGTTGAAAGAAAACACCGGCCTGACGAAACGCATTTGAGTGCGTCCTGCCCATAAAACCGCAACCTATCAAGCCGATATTGAGTTTTTTCTGATTCATTGCAAACACTCCGTTGGTTTGATTAACCAGTGGTTTCCATGATGTCGCTGCAGGGTTGTGGCTTCAGGCAGACCAACCATGCTGGTCGCGAACGGCAATCATCGATGCGAGTATGGATTCCCAGGTAGCTGGGTCCATCAACTGCTGGTTGGAAAACATGCAACCGTCCCAGCAGATATGATTGAAGGCTTTGGTCAGGTTATTGTCTTCGTCACGCAGCCAGACTCCGGCGTGGCGCGGGATGTCGAGTTTGCCATTGGGATCCTCAGGCAGGCAGTGTCTGCCGGTTTTGTCGTGACTGCCCTGACCTTTGACGGTGCCATCATTCTGGGCGACATGGAAATCAATCGTCCACGGGCGCAGGCTTGCTGTCATGGTTTTAATAGCTTCATCAACTGCCTCGGGATCGTCAAGCGTTTTGCCTTCGGCGATTAATCTGTGCTCCGGCGCATTGTAGCCTTCGGTATAGAGCAGTGTGTGAGCCATATCAGCTTGAAAACCAATAACACCG
>CALFCE010000240.1 GCA_937951215.1 uncultured Granulosicoccaceae bacterium | reverse complement strand
CCGTGATGTTGACCGGGTTCGATGAAGACCTGACACCATGTCTTTAGCGTGGAGGGTAGTGCCGCTGACTCCGCTGCGAGTATTGCGTATTCTGGTGCTGTTTGCCTTCTGCTGGTTTGTTTTTTTGTTTTTGCCGGGTTGCAGCGGTACGCGGGCTCCAATCAATGCAGATTTCCCACCCCCGATTGCCGATTTTGGCAACTACATAGAACAGTCCAGGCGATACATACGGCAATACCAGATGCCACAGCGTGGGGCTGGCGATGTTGAATTCAACGAGCCATTTGAGTTAGTCGCCGACACTGCGGTACCGTATCGTGGCCGTTTTCTGTTATTCCATGGCTTGAATGACTCTCCGTATGTCTGGCGGGACATGGCGCTTGAAATGGCAGCGAGGGGGTTTGATGTCAGAGCTGTGCTGTTGCCCGGCCATGGAACAACACCCGAAGCGCAACTGGATATTGCCTTTGGGGAATGGTTGCATGCAGCTCGTACCCATTTGAAAAACTGGAATGATGGACAAGCTCCAATCTTTCTGGGGGGCTTCTCGCTTGGTGGTGTATTGGCTACCCTGCTTGCGCTTGAGAACCCGCAGCTCGGTGGGTTACTGCTGGTATCTCCGGCTTATCAAAGCAGTTTTAACCGCTTGTTGCGCTGGGCAGACATTTACGCAAAGTTTCGCCCCTGGGTTTTTGGCGGCATGATCCTCGAGGACAATCCCGCAAAATACAATTCCATCCCGATTAACTCGGCAGCAGAGTACTACAAGTTAACACGGCATCTGAAAAGGCAATGGGGACATCGCAAAATCAAAGTGCCGGTATTGATGGTGGTCACGGTGGATGATTCGGTGGTTGATGTCGATTATTCTGTTGCGCTTTTTCGCAAACGATTTGTCAATGCGCAACGTGCCCTGGTTATCTATTCCAACAAATCAGCCGATGAGGGCGGACAAATCCCTGCGACTGAAGAATCCAATCAGTCCCGTGAAATTCTCAGGCCGAGTCAGCGTCTTGATTTGAAAATTCTCAATCAATCGCACATGAGTCTGGCTAACAGCCCGCGAAATCCACTGTACGGCAAAGGTGGCACGCAGCTGGTCTGTAACGGCAATGAATATGAAATTTTCTTTGCCTGTATGCGCTCACCGCAGCACTGGTACGGAGCACAGCACACTCCCTCTCCCGACGGGGTCGCGGTAGCCAGAACCACCTATAATCCGGATTTTGACTATTTGCTGGGTCAATTTGACGCCATCTTTATGGATTGAACTTGATGGCGCGGCTGGTACTGCTATTGGTTGCTTTGTGTGGCGTTGATAAGTGCTCCGGAGTCGGATGAGTCTGAAGCCTTTGTTGATTTTCCCGATTCGTCAGGGGCGATTACCCGCACAGCGAAATAGCTGAGATAGCCGGTTACGTGGCGAACTCCCCATGGCAGTTCACTGCGTTTAATGTAGTCACACAAAAACCTCCAGTCGGCTTCGCGCTGACTGATTGTTCCGGCGATCCCACGATTGTTGTCATGAACTTTACACACCGATCTGTTCGCTCGCTCATAGTGAGCACGCAATGGGATAAATCGGGGTACAGAGCAATAGCTGTTTTTACTGAAATTGAGATTGTCCCAATCACGTTGTTCATTGCCACAGGTGTTGCTGGTGGTCACACAGCCAGAGATCATCAGTGTCAGTATGACGAGTAGAATTCTTGGGCTGAGGTAACAGCGATTCGGCACGATGGGTTCCGGTTTCAGCTTGGCGATAACAGACTCTGAGTGGCAATGATGATTGCAAGTTTTCTACCACACAACCAGCCAGTGGATTGCGGATTAAGGCTGGCATTGTTATTGTGATTGGCATCACAGACAAACAAACGACGGCCCCGGTCATTTGCACTGCTGTCCAGAATAATACAGGCACATGAGGGTTAGAGCTTGTTTAGACCGGTGAAAAGGAAAATATTGCGGACTATAGACTTGAATTTTAGGTAACAGGAATTCGTCATCTCCGCGTAGGCGGAGATCTATCGACTTAGGTCCTTAAGTACAGAGAAGTGTTTAATAACAGTAGAAGCAAACGCTACTATACAAAGGCAAGTAGTATCCGGCGTTTTTTGGCAAAATGAGCGTTCTTGAATTCGGATGGATGGGCACCCGCCTCCGCGAGTGCGACCGAGGATTTTATTCCGGACAGTGGGGCAGTCTTTTGGTACGTTGGTTTCTTCGTAAGTTAATCTCTGTGTAAGTTAGTCTCTGGGCAGGTTAGTCTTTTGGTACGATAGTCTTTCGGGACAGTTCTGGCGGATGCATACTAATTGAAGGTTCTGATAACGGGTTGTACAGGCTATCTGGGTTCTTTTTTGGCCTCCCATCTCAGTGCTCACCAAGCGTTTGATGTTGAGCTGCTGGGGGTGGCCCGAAGGGATGCTGTCGCCCGCACCGACTACCCCTATCAATCGTTAGACATCAGCAATGAGGCTGAGGTAGCAGCGTTAGTCGATCATCACAAGCCCGACGTCATCCTGCATACTGCGGCTCTTAATCCTGGCGCAGATGAGTCGGCAATGGATGCGGTCAATTATCTCGGCGCTTTGCATATTGCCAAAGCGGCAAAACAACACGCCTGTCGCCTGGTTGCCATGTCCTCGGATGTCGTTCACAACGGTATCGATGCGCCTTTTGCTGACGATGCCAAGCCCACACCTTTGGCAGAAAATCCTTATTCAGTCAGTAAAGCTCGCGGCGAGCTCGCGATGCTTGAGCACTATCCGCAGGCTGTCGTGATCAGAACATCACTGATTTACGGTCTGGCCTCGATGGATCGAGGCACCGAGGTATTTGTCGAACGATTGCGTCGTGGTGAGGGCCTGACACTTTATGCGGATGTGCTGCGACAGCCTGTTTGCATCGAGGCTTTGACGGAGTGTATCTGTCAGCTTGCGTTTGTGCACACAGAGGTATCCGGTACCATCAATGTGGTGGGTGATGATGTGCTCAGTAGAGCAGAATTTGCGCGCCTGTTGCTGGGTTGGTGGCAGGTTGAAACCCATGGTCTTGTCAACGAGGTCAACGCAGCCGGGCAGCCGGGTTTACCGGTCGATTTGCGCATGCAAACCGCTCTTGCCCGTCGACTTGGATTGCCCACACCAGGTGTGAAAGAAGTTATGGCTGCCGGGAAGAAAAAATGCCTATGAATGTACTGCTTAAAACACTGTTGGTTATTGTCTGCTTGCAAATAAACCATGCCACTGCCGATGTGCTGGAAGAGGCTCGTGTCGCCCTGTCAGAGGTGTTGACGAGCGCACAGGCTGATGCACAGCCGGTTGCGCTGCTGGTACGCCATGCGCTGGCTCCCGGTACCGGTGATCCGGTTGAGTTTTCACTGGATGATTGCAGTACGCAACGCAATCTGTCTGCTGAAGGACGGCAGCAGGCCGTCAATATGGGTGAGTTGTTTCGCGATAGTAGCGCCGGCACCAATATCGATGCGATATCCGTGTTCAGCAGCGCCTGGTGTCGTTGCCAGGAGACTGCAGAGTTGTTGCAGTTGGGGCCGGTGAGCACGCTGGCCAGCCTGAATTCGTTTTTTGCCGACATGTCTACCCGGCAAGATCAGACTGATCAGACACAGGAGTGGCTGCTGCAAAAACTCGCAGCAGTGGACAAGGCAACGCCACCGCATCGTATATTTGTACTGGTAACCCACCAGGTGAATATCACTGCGCTGACAGGTGTTTATCCGTCGTCGGGTGAAATGGTGGTTGTGCGTGCAACCAGCCCGTCACAGCTTGAAGTCGTGAAACAGATCCGCACCGACTGAGGCGGTGCAGGTTGGGCACTGGATGCCCTTCAGGTCAGACTGTCGAGTACCCGAATCCAGCTACGGATACCCTTGCTGAAGCTCTGCAGGTCATATTTTTCGTTTGGTGAGTGAATCGCGTCATCGTCGAGACCGAAGCCGATCAGCAGGCTATCCATGCCCAGGATTTCTTTTATATGCCCGACTACCGGTATTGAACCACCGCACCCGGCGTACACTGCATCAGTATTCCATTCTGCCGACAGTGCCTGCTGCGCCTTTTGAAATGCTTCTCCGTCAACTGGCATAACGATGGCTTTCGATCCATCTTTGGATTTGAATGACACCGAACAATCCGCCGGCAATCGATCCTCCACAAACTGGTGCAGGGTATCGGCAATTTTTTCCGGATCCTGGTTACCGACCAATCTGAAGCTGAGTTTGGCAACAGCGATCGACGGCAAAACCGTCTTGAACCCTTCTCCTGTATAGCCTCCGCTAATGCCGTTGATTTCACACGTTGGTCGAGACCAGATTTGCTCCAGTACGGAGTAGCCCGATTCACCAGCAGGAATCGAAAGGCCGACGTCACCCAGAAAAGCCTGTTCGTTAAAATCCAGCGAGGCCCATTGATCCTTTATGTTGGCTGGCAGCTCTTCGACACCCTCGTAAAAACCGGGTAGCTGAACAGTGCCATCTTCCGCTTGCAGTTCTCCGAGGATTTTGGTCATGACTCTGATCGGGTTGATGCAGGGGCCTCCGTACATGCCAGAGTGTAAATCACGTGAGGGACCGGTGATCGTGATCTCCTCGCCAACCATCCCGCGCAGCATGGTCGATATGGCCGGGGTTTCGCTATTCCACATACCGGTGTCGCAGACCATTGCCAAATCAGCTTTTAATAATTCTTGCCGGGATTGCATGAACGGTATCAAAGATGGGGAACCGCTTTCTTCTTCACCTTCGAAAAAAAGTGTCAGTTTGCAGGGCAGCTGTCCACGCACCTGCTGCCAGACGCGACAGGCTTCGACAAATGTCATCAGTTGCCCTTTGTCATCAGCGGCACCGCGAGCACGGATTATTTTGTTGCCTGCTACCTCCTCGATCGCTGGATCAAACGGATCTCTGCTCCACAGCTCCAGTGGGTCAACGGGTTGCACATCATAATGCCCGTAGAACAGGAAATGGGGTGACCCGGAAGAAGAGGGTGTCGTGTCTGTGTCCGAGCTGGCAACAACCATCGGGTGACCGGGGGTATCATGGCGCTTGGCGTCAAAGCCTATCTGGGCAAGATCGGCTACCAACCAGTCGGCCGCGTCGCGGCAATCCTGTTTGAAGGCTGGATCAGTGGAGATGCTTCTGATTCTGAGGAATTCAAACAATCGATCGATGGCGGCGGGCAAGTTCTGGTCTGCCTGATTCAGTACATCATTAATGTCGGTCATGATTGGTCTTTTCGCTAGGCTTAGGTTCAGGGGCTTGGTTTCGGGGGCTTAGGTTCAGGGACTTGGTTTCAGGGGCTTGAATGCCGGGGCTTGGTTTCAGGGGCCCGAATTCAGGGGCTCAATTTCAAGTCTCGATTCAGGGGCTCGATTTCGGCGGGCCCCAATTCAGAATTGTTCCACAGTTTTTCACGCTGGAGCAGGGCAGAGGGCGATCCCCTGTCGCAATGTTTTTCAAACAAGATACAAAGTATTGCATCTTTTGCGTTTAAACAGTCACTTTGTCACAATACCTTGGTTAACAAAAGCTGACTGTTGTGGTCTTTTGGTGGCCTGGATAGTCAGATTGATTGCTGCTTTTGATTGCCGTGTTGTTCACTGTGGGGCTCTTTACTATCTCAACGGAATGATCGGTCGGAAATATTGAATTGCAGAAACTGTTTTATCTTTAACCAGATTGTCTTTGAATGGGGAATTCATAATGAGTCTTGTCGGAACGTTGGGAAAAATTGCTGTTGGCGTCATGGTGGCCAAAGGTGTGGGCAGTGTATTGAAAGGCGCCAGTGGCGGCGGTGGCCTCGGTGGAGCCCTGGGCGGCGCGTTAGGTGGCGGGCAAGGCGGACAAGGTGGTGGACTGGGCGGCTTGCTCGGTGGTCAGTCTGGTGGACAGAATAGCGGCCAGAGCGGTGGCCTCGGTGGTGGCTTGTTAGGTGGTCAGTCCGGTGGTCAAAGTGGAGGACTGGGCGGAGGCCTTGGCGGTGGTTTGGGTGATCTGCTAGGCGGTGCACTGCAACAAGGTGGTCAGTCCGGTGGCCAAAGTGGAGGTTTGGGTGGTCTGCTGGGTGGTGCAGCTCCGCAAAGCGGTGGGGCTGGTGGCCTTGGCGGTTTGCTCGACAGCCTGGGTGGAGGAGCATCCGCTGGTTCTGCCGGTGGTGGTTTGGGCGACCTGCTCAATGCCCAACTTACCGGGCAGGAAGAAGCAGCACCGGCTCAACCGAGTGCCCAGCAGGAAGACGAGGCTCGTATTCTGATTCAGGCCATGCTGAACTCGGCGAAATCCGATGGCAATCTTGATCAGAGCGAGCAGGAAAAAATCCTCAAGCAGGTAGGTGAGCTGAGCCAGGAAGATGCCGATTTCATTAACAGCGAGATTGCGAAACCTCTGGACGTTCAAGCTTTTATCAACAGCGTGCCTAGAGGGATGGAGCAGCAGGTTTACCTGATGTCGTTGATGGCAATCGATCTTGATTCGCAAGCCGAAGCGCAGTATCTCGACCAGCTGGCCAAAGGTTTGAACATATCGAACCAGCAAAGCAATCAGATTCACCAGCAGTTGGGTGTACCTGTACTTTATTCATAAATAATCCAGGCTAGCAGGCTGCTGAAAACAGCCTGCTGGTGTTTCGCTTGCAGCTCCGGCCATGTCGGAGTTGCCAGTGGTTGTTGCCGCAATCAGAAATGATCGGATTCGATGGTTGGATCGGGTATGCTAGTGGTATCGCACCACCTGAACTCTCTATTGTCGATGTTTGAAAAATCCCTTGTATCCCGCGTACGCGACAAATTCTGTCACGTGGATCAGTGCCCCTATCAGGGAACCAGAATCTTCTTTGAAAATGCCGGAGGCGCGCTGACCCTCAAATCAGTTGCGCAGCGTTCGGCCGAGTATGCTGCTATTCCTGACAATCAAGGCAGGGATAATGTTGCCTCGCAACATCTGGTCAAGGTCATCAACACAGCCAAAGATGACATCAAACTATTCTTTGGTGTTGAACACGGTTTGGCCTTTGTTGGCGAGAGTGGTACCGAATTACTGTTTCGTCTTATCCGTTCAGCAGCCCGTGCCTCGCAGCCGGGTGGCATTGTTTTGGGTTCGACCTTAGAGCACCCGGCAACGGCAAGTGCACGCGTGCAATGGGCTGCTGCCACTGAACGGGACAATGTCAGTGTTGTCCACAATAACGATACGGGTACTGTTGGAGTGGAAGATTATCGACCGCTGATCACACCCGATACCCGGGTTGCAACGATTATTCATACCAGTCCGGTAACCGGGATGTCAGTCGATATTGCCGGTATTTCACAGCTCATACACTCTATTGCTCCAGATTGTTTTGTCATTGTGGACGGAATTCAGCATGCGGCGCACGGTGCGGTTGATCTGGGTGAATGCGAGATTGACGGGTATGTGATTTCGCCTTACAAGGTTTTCTCCCGTCACGGCTATGGCGTGGCGTGGGTGTCAGACAGGTTGGCAAACGCCAAGCACGAAAGGCTTGAAGGTTCGCCACAAGATCAGTGGGAGTTGGGCACACGGGATACCGGTAGCTATGCCACCTTCAGCGATGTTGTCGATTACCTTGATTGGCTGGGAACCCATTTCACCAATGCCACCGACCGGCGTCAACGGCTGGAGGCCGCCGCCGCCGCTGTCGCTGATCATGAACGGGATCTGGTGAAACTGATGTTGCACGGGGATACCGGACAACCCGGGCTGGCAGACAATAACCGTATTTCAATTATTGGCGGTGTCGAAAATGATGCTCGTGAAGGGCTGGTAGCGTTGAACGTTGAGGGTGTCGAGGCTGTCGATGTTGTAGCGCAGCTGGCAGATCACGGCGTGCGTGTGCATGTGCGCAAGGCCGACCATTATTCTGGGAATATTCTGAAACCTCTTGGTTTGGAGAGTTGTGTGCGGGTTTCCTTGTGCCACTACAACACTGCCGATGAGGTTAAAACCTTTCTGGTCGCCATCAACCGCATTGCTGCTGACGCCTGATGCTGGAATTCACGCTATTGGGGACTGGCTCCTCCGGAGGTGTACCGAGAATAGGTAATGACTGGGGCAACTGTGATCCGCAAAACCCTAAAAACCGCCGCCGTCGCTGTGCGATGCTGATTCGACAGCGAACCGATTCCGGTGAAACAACCGTGTTGGTTGATACCGGTGCGGATATGCGAGAGCAGCTGTTATCTGAGAACGTGCAACAACTGGACGGCGTTGTACTCACCCACTCACATGCTGATCATATTTTCGGTCTCGATGATTTACGTCAGTTATGGGTAAAGCACCGCAAGCCTGTCGACGTGTATTTCGATAGTGACAATCGTCAGCGCATACTGGCAGCATTCGGATATTGTTTCGAACAACCCGAGGGCAGCAGCTACCCTCCATTTTGTGTTGGTCATATCCTGACTTCCTGTAATCGCTTTGGCATTGATGGCAGCGGAGGCCGGCTCAATATCACTCCCATTGAAGTTGAACACGGGGATATCACGGCTCTGGGCTTGCGTGTGGCTGAAATGGCGTACGTGCCTGATGTAAAAACCGTGCAGCGCGCTGACAGCCTGGATTACCTTCGCAACCTGCGGGTTTTGGTCATTGACGCGCTGCGAGAAAAAAGTCACCCAACCCATATGAACGTGAGAGAAGCGCTGGCATTTATCGCTGAGGTACGTCCGCAACGGGCAATACTGACCAATATGCACGTTGACCTGGACTTCGAAACGCTAAGTCGGGAATTGCCACAGGGTGTGGAACCCGGCTTTGATGGCATGCGCTTGACGTTACCTGATCCGACCTGAAAAAGCTGCGGTTCGACACCCCCTTTGGACACGCGCCTTTAACTGTTTGGCAGGCACGTTTTTAAAGGCACTGCGAGATAGGTTTTCAAGGCTTTCCGTTTGGTAGAAATCACTACCAATATGTAAGCTATCTCAATGTTACGTTAAGAAAAAGTTTCTTCCTGACTAGATTGAAAACGATATACTAGAGCGCTTCGAAGTCAATCGCTGCAAGTCATGAAATATAACTCTGTCAGATCCTTGCAGAAGTGTGAGAAATGCAGAAATATTTTGCCATCTATCTTGAACAGGTGGGCGGCAAAACGGGCGATGACCGCAGCAATGTCGGTAACACTCACCTTGTTGCTGGCCAGCCCTGCTGTTTACGCTGCGGGTGAGATCGACACGGTTCTGACTACCGATCTGGCTGCCAACCCGAGCATCGTAAACAGCTCCAATGACGGTAATGCCGAACAATATTTCTGGGGGCGTGGCCGCAATCAGCAAATAGACGGTTTTGTCTACAATGGTTTCAACTATCGCTATGTCAGTGCTGCTGCCGAAGTGCATGTGCGCAGAGTCAGCCATCCCGAGGTAATCGCCAACTCCTGCCGTGTTTTTGCGGAACGTTTACAAGGTTCCGAAAACACACTGCAGCCGGATTTCCCCGCACCATCGCTGCCCACAGGAGAATTGCTGGCAGATGCCTGTGACCCTCAGACAGTGCTGGGCGAGCGCACAATCAATCGCGGAATAATCGATGTTTTCAGCAACAGCGGCGACAACGCCGGGAATATCGAGCGTATCGATTATCTTTTTAGCGCAGGTCTGATTACCCCTGTATTACCGGATGAAATGCACAGCTCCGGACATATGATTTCAGAGATGGGAGCAGACAATGCCACGCAGGTAGCTGCTGTACTTGAACTGGATGCTGATGGCGAACCGTTGCGCTACGGACCGCTGGTCACGATTAACCCGGCAGGGTGTACCGACGCTGACAGTCTTTGTTTTGGATTAACGGACCTGGCGCATGATTACAGTGTGTTCTCTTCTGATGCCGAATCAGCGGGGGGGACTCTGACGCGTCGCTTTGATACGAATGGTACGGTGGGCATGGCCTTCGTCAGTGTCGAGGCACTCGGCCTGCAGCCCGCGCAAACTTATTATGGTGTGTCGTTTTTTCCAATTGATGTTGACCCTGCTGTGCACAACCTGGCAGACCCTGCATCTTTTCCAATGCAAACGGCTCAAGCGGCAGCGACGACGGGAGACAGTGCCGATTTCTATGGCGGCTCGGCTGCGTATTTTTTGCTGGGCTCGGTTTCTGTTGCAATTGGCCATGTGTTCATCGACCAGAACGGCGATGGCTTGCAGGATTCCGGAGAGCAAGGTTTGGGTGATCTGACCTTGGAATTGTATGCCGACTCCAATGGCAACGGCGTTCTTGATGGTGGTGATGAACAGATTCTGGATGAGCTTCTCAGTGATCAATTCGGCAACATTGTTGTTCCTGCATTGCCGATTGGGCAGTACATGATGACGCTTGACATGGATGATCCCGATCTGCCGGCAGATTTGATCCTGCAGGGAAGCAATCCTTTTGTATTTTCGGTGATTCCGGGTGGTGTGTGCGACATCAATTTTCCGTTCTCCCAACCTTCTGTGGTGATAGCGGATGGTACAGATGATGGTGGCGGTGCTGGTGGTGGTACGACAACGGGTGGAGCTGGTGACACTGCGGGTGGCACTGCCGGTGATACTGGTGGCGCTGGCTCAGGTGCTGATTCGGGTGACGGCATTGGTTCAGGAACTGATTCAGGTGTCGGTTCTGGTGCCGGAACTGATGCGGGTTCTGATGCAGGCTCTGATGCAGGTGGGGGGGCAGATTCTGGAGCTGGCCCAGGTGCAGATACGGGTGCTGATTCAGGCGATGGTAGTGACTCAGCTGGCTCCGGCGGCAGTGGCGGTAGTTCAACTGCCGGTGACAATGACAATGAAGGCGGTCAGGGGGATGGGGATCAGGGGGAAGGCACTCGATTCAGTGATATCAATAACAACGGTTTGAACGATTTCGATGAATGCGAGTGTGATGATCTGACGCTGGTTACCGGTGTGCACGGATCCGGGATTGGCGGCGGTGGCGGGGCTGTGTTGCTGGTCTTTCTGATGCCATGGATACTGGCAATTCGAGTCAAGGGTTTGTTTTCCCGGCGCCGGTTGGGGATCGACCAATGAATCCGGTCAATGTGATTGCCAATAGTTCCGTTGATATTGATTTAGGTGATACTGATACTGCGGGCGTGAGCGAGATGAAAGCCCGCGCCAGTATTGCATTGCGGTGGTTGCTGCTGGGAGCTTTGGTGCCAGCTGCCTGTGTTTCGTTGCACTCGGCATTGGCGGAACCTTCCCCACAAGAGCGTCAGTTTAAAAAACGGCTTTATATCGGTGGTGGTGTGGGCCTTTCAAAGTTGAAGCCGGATAGCAGCTGCCCTTGTATGACCATCACAGACCAGAACGACACTGCTTTCAATCTATTTGCCGGTATTGATATAAGCAAACGTTTTTCGGCGGAGGCTTACGTATCGAACCTGGGATCCGCATCAGTTGATTTTCTGGGGCAGGGAGTGGGTGAGATAGACTACAGAGTAGCCGGTGTGAGTGGTTTGTTTTACTTCATCAATCATTACGACCCTGACGCGCAATGGGATGATGAAGGTTTTTTCAGTCGCGAGGGTACGTCTCTGTATTTGAGAGTCGGAGCTGGGGTGTTGCAAAATTCGGCTGATGTTGTGGATTATGACCAAGACTATTCAGAACATTTTTCTGCCGGGCTTGGAATTGAGCATGGTTTCAGAAACGGTCTGGCATTACGTCTGGAGGCTGACTTTTACGATACCGATGCACAGCAGATCAGTGCATCGGTTTTGAAGCGATTTGGCCGGGTTGAACCGTTTAATCCGGCACCGCTCATTTCCGAACCAGTGCCCCAGGCACCTCAGGCAACGGCGATTGTCGATGAAAAGCCGGTCGCTAAAATTGAGCTACCCACGGTTTATTTCGAATTTGCCCGTCACGAGCTGACTTCGCAAACCAGAGAGAAGCTCGATGCGTTTGCTGAAGTATTAATCGCCGAGAGCGATCTGTCGGTGATGTTATCCGGGCATGCAGACGCCATCGACACAGACGAGTTCAACATGCGTTTGTCAAACAGGCGCGCGCGAGCAACCTTTGATTATCTGGTGGCACTTGGAGTGGCGGCAGATCGACTGGATACCCAGGGTTTTGGTGAATCGCAGCCTGTTGCAACCAACGATACCGAAGCCGGTCGAGCCTTGAACCGTCGTGTCGAAATCAGTTTTCGTTAAGTCGAATTTTTGCCCGAAGCGGCCGGGCAATCCCTCTAGACAATGCGACCAACACCATCAGCAGCAGTAAAGGGTCAACACCCGGGTTTGTGTGCAGCTGGTAGGAACAGCCTCCATGCGCGTTACCGTTGATGCCGGTCACCAGAACGGTGGTTTCCTCCGAGACTGTTGGTGAGACACTGGTTACAGGCTCAACATTCTGACTGATCCCGTCTGGTGCAGCTTGCACCGGAGCCGGGTCAGCAGCTGGATCCGGATTGACGGAGGGGTTCGGTGGTGAGGGTACTGTCGTTGTGTCATCGTCCACCATCCCGTTGCCATCCAGGTCCTGAAAACCTGCTTCGGTCAGATCAAATACACCATCGTTGTTTCTATCTCTATCCAGATGATCCGGCAAGCCGTCATTGTCGGTATCCAGCATGAATATTGGATTACCTTGCAGTGCGTCTTGATAGCCATTGCCATCAAAGTCGATAAACTGATCAATGTATCCGTCATTGTTGCGATCAAAAGTTTCACCTGCTGTCTCGAACAAATCAGACAGACCATCCTGATCGCTGTCTCTGTCAAGGCGATTGGCAATTCCGTCGCCGTCATCATCACGGTTGATTGCCGGTGCCGGGCCGGTGTCGTGCCAGCCATCGGCATTGACATCGATTAACGGACTAACCTGAGCAAACAACGGTTCTGTGTTATGCGATTCAAGGCGGTCTGAGAGGCCATCGTTGTCACTATCGAGATCCCTGAAATCCAGAACCAGATCGCTATCGCTGTCGGGTGGGGGAACTGCCAGATTGGATGAATCGGTAACCAGCTCTACCACGTTAGCCAGTCCATTACTGCCCAGATTTACTGTGACGTCGACTTGGCCATCGCTATTGCTATCCAGTTGTTGCAACAATTGCAGGCTGTGTCCCGCTTCGTTTATATCCGGAATGCTGTCGTTGTCAGAATCCAGATCCAGAAAGTCAGGCAGACCGTCCAGATCGGAATCGATCAGCCCTTCATAGACGTCGGGTATGGTGTCATTGTCTTTGTCGACATCGTCTGCATCGTCTATGCCGTCATTGTCGAAATCTGCGGCCACCGTCATCAGCGGCAAAAAGGTTACTGCAATGCTGATTCGTGGAATTGCATAATAAGGCGGATGGATTGGGTCTGGGGTATCAGGGTGTTGTGGCACTGACAGTCACCGTTGTGGACTCGAACTGCCAGTATGCATGGCTGGATGCAGAAAAAAACTTTCCAGTCCTGCAGTTTCACACTCTCTTACAGGAAGTGCCGATCAAAGCACACAAAATGTCGTTACCAGCACCAATATCCGGATTTTGGCCCCGGAATCCTTACCATACGGTTGTTGAAAAACACTGTGCTGGTTGAGCCAGGGATGGCTTATGCAGTCTTTGAACAAATTGCATCTGGCCTGGATGGACTTTTCCGCAGCCCGCTAGCCCACTTTATTCATGAAGGGTTCGCCTTCGTGAATAAAGCGGGCTAGAACTCGGGTGTTGCTATGCGATCAATCAGCGTTGCGATAAACCTGCCTCCAGAGTCGACATAGTAGCCGACAATCAGAGAATCCCCGCTACGAACGTGGGCGAGATTGAATTGTCGATGCGCCAATTGGGAGTGATCAATAAATTCGGTCAGCGAATTCACTTGTACTTCTGTTTGGTCGTTGAATTTGATGTAGCCCTGATAGATCGGATCATTGCTGGTCACTACGATGTTGCTGGTAATGCTTTCCAGAGTTTTGGTGGCTCGTGGAGTAAATTCCAGTTTGTTGATCAGCAGTTGATCGTTGAAAACCAGTCCGCTGAATTTCAATCTGCTGTCTACCACGACATCCGCCAACTGCCCATTAACAAACACCGTACTCTCGTCAATGACTGCCTGCAGGCCTGAGGTGGTGAGCTGCGCCCTGTTGCCTTCAATGGTTATTGATTCAACATTCCCTCTACCAATCAATTGTTGCCCGTTTGCAGCACGCGAACTGACGGTAAGCTGCCTGAAACTGGACACAACCATTGGATTGGCATCAGTTGGAAGGTCAGTGAACACTTGCACGAGAGTGCCATTTTGAACTGTGCTTAAATCAATCGTGCTGTTGTCAGGCGCAACCATAAACTGTGCACCGCCCACACTGAACAATCGGTTGGCCACATCCAGTTCACTGAGCTCGCCTGTAACTATGCCGTGGGCTATAGTAACTTCATCTACTCGACTGGCTTCGATCTCCCCACTACTGTTTCGGAACCCGCTAATCTGTACAAATTGACCTGCCTGCATTGATACAAAACCGTCCGGATTTTGAAGGTTGATCTTGGTGTCGGGCAGTATGATTACGCGCTGCCCCAGCACCTCTATGCTTCGATTGACGGTGTCTATCTGGCTGATCGGACCTTGTACATCGTGATCGAGGTGAAGCACCTCGGCACTGAAGTCTGCTTCACTGTTTACCGCTGAGTTGCCCGATGATACGGTAATCACGTGTCCTGGCTTCAATGCTTGCTCATTGGCATTGTTGCCATTGACATAGATCTCGGTGCTATCGGTGTCGAATCGCACCCCATTGACAATCACACTTCCAAAACCGCTGATTGGGCCATTGGCGACCAGTACCGGAGCGCCGCTGCCGGAAATGCCGGATTGAGGCTCGCTGCTGCAAGCATGCAACACAAGCAACAATGCACAGGTTGCGACGAATAAACTGATACGGGTTGCAGATCGAAGCAGTACGGCTGCCAGGGGCACAGACACAGCAGAGATCAGTGTGGATACAGATTTGGTTACTTTTGATACCATCACATTACTCATCGCGGTCAACCGGTACAACGTTTCGTTTTGCATCTTTGTCGATAAAATACACCCCCGCCCCCAGGCTGAGAGTTTCGGGGCTTTCGGGGTCCCGGCATTCATGGTCTGTCAACCACTGGTCAACAGCTTCAAGAAAGGCTTGCCCTTCTTTGTCCATAAACGCCTGGAACTCCGGTAGCTGATCAGGAGAAATGCGGGTGTTGATGGCAGTACGTTCGAACTTGTAGGGGACGTCCTTCTCTGGTTCAGCCACGTACAAGTTGTGTACCAGTAGATCGCTGAAATCACGTATGACAGAACTGGCTCGTATGAGTGCGTCCAGGTCATGTCGTGATGGGATGAAATAGCGCTGCAAGGCGACCAGTGATCCATCATCGTTCTTGGTGACCACCTTGCCTCTTATCATTTCAGACAATAGAGCACTGACGGTTACGTCGCCGCCATATCGATTCGCCAGTGTTTCAAAACTTGGATGACTACCCTTGGGTTGCAGCGCCATGGGTCGACCCTCTGGATCCAGAAAATCCGGATCCTGGTGCCAGCCTGACAGCAGACGGGTAACGCGGTTTTGATTTTGCAGGCCCAACTGCTCGGGTTTGTCTTCCGCACTGCGGGTTTTCAGTCGTTTTACTTCGCGACGATCGATGCCGGTCAGCATCGCGATTCGAGTGTCGTTGGTATCCCGACCGTGAATGCCATATTCGCGTGCTGCGACGTCAACAAATATTTGCTTGCACAGTTTGGTAAAGGCCCGATGAGTGATGCCGGATCTGATGAGCAGAGACACAATAGGCTCCATCAGATGGCCGAACAGGCTCAAAGTTGGCGGTATATCGGATTTTGACGACATGGCTCATAAAGCGGCCATTTCTGACAAGCTTTGAACTATCTGGTGCATTTTTCCTCAAAAAAACAGTGTCGCAGGCTTAACGGTCGTGAGAAGTGTGATCTGAATCGCCCTACTGAGACTTCGAGAGGACGTAACTTGATGAAAAGTTTGGGCAGTTCAACTTATATAGGAGGTTTACGCTACCCGGTTCCGTTTTGGATTGCGGGCTGTGGGGATAATGTCACCACTCTATAAGTCGGACCCGACCAGGCACCAGCACTGGCCCGGGGTAGCGCCAGTGCTCGCTCTCCCAAGAGCGATCGGTTGCAGCGCGGCATCGACAGAAACCTGGAATTGAGATGATATGGAAACAAAAATAAAAACAAAAACCAAACTCAAATATGCCCCCCTCGTGCAGAAATCATTACCGGTGACCATCCCGCTCTCGATCTGTCTGTTGTTAATCGGGATTGCATACTGCAGCACTGATATTACCGCTCCAGCGACTCCGGAATTGGGCAAGTCTCTGGAGCAATTTGCGAAAACAAGCTACTCTTGATAGCAGCCCAAATTATCTCACTGACTCTTTCATGTCGCTTGCCAATGGAATAACTCAACTCTCGATTCCGGGACCCTCTGTCATGCCCGAAGCCGTGCTGCAAGCGATGCATCGGGCGTCCCCCAATATTTACGGGACCGAGTTAGTGGAGCTGGCCAACAGTCTCTACCCTGATCTGCAAAAGGTCGCCTGCACCAGTGGAGATGCGGTCATTTATATCGGTAACGGGCATTCAGCATGGGAAGCCAGCCTGACTAATACGTTGAGTCGAGGGGACACGGTGTTGGCCATCGTGACTGGCCGGTTTACTCTGGGTTGGATTGATATTGCCGAAGCGATCGGTATTAATGTCGAAGCCATGGATTTTGGTTCCGACAGCACCGTTGACGGTGATCGGCTCAGGCAAACACTCGATGATGACAAGTCGCATCGTTACAAGGCGGTACTGATGGTGCAAACCGATACGGCTTCATCGGTAAACAACGATGTGCTCGCAGTCAGGTCAGCACTGGATGCGGTAGATCATCCGGCGCTGTTGATGGTGGATTGCATCGCATCGCTGGGTTGTGAAGAGTACCGTATGGATGATTGGGGTGTGGACGTTACGGTGGCTGCCTGTCAGAAAGGGTTGATGACACCAGCCGGACTGAGTTTTACTTTTATTGGTGACAAAGCCTGGCAGGCTCACGCCAAAGCTGATCTGAAAACCGCTTATTGGGACTGGGATCGTAGAGTCAATGGCAAGATTTTTTATCAAAAGTTCTGTGGTACTCCTCCAACCCATCATTTGTTCGGCTTGCGAACAGCGTTGGACATTTTATTCGAGGAAGGGCTCGATAATGTCTGGCAACGACATCGTAATTTAGCGCGCGTTGTCTGGGCTTGCGTTGATCAATGGGCAACCGACGGTGACGTTCGTTGCAATATTAAAAACATTGATAATCGCTCGGTGGCGGTCACTACTGTGCAGACTGGTACCATGGATGCAGATCGATTGCGTCAGTGGTGCGAGCAACAATATGGCGTCATATTGGGCGTTGGTCTGGCCCTGGAGGATGTGTATGCTGACATGCCGGCTAACCTGTTTCGCATTGGCCACATGGGGCATTTGAATGTACCCATGTTAATGGGCACGCTGGTGGCCATCGATGCCGGCTTTAAAGCGCTGGACTATCCGCACGGCTCAGGAGCACTCGAGCACGCCAGCCGCACCATTGCAAACCTTTCTGCAGCCTGAAGCCTTTGTCACAGGTCTGTGCCAACTCCGAGGCCAAAAAAAACAGTGGTTTGCCTGACTGGTTAGTCTAGGCAGGGTTCGACTTCGTCGGGGTTAGACTTGGCAGCTTAGACTTGATGGGCAAGATTTGATGGGGCTGGATTTGATGGGACTAGATAAGCAGCTCAATCAGAAAGGGTCCACTTCTGTCTAGCCCGATCTGCATTTGTTGTTCAAGTTCGCTGGTGTTGGTGACCTGTACCGCCTCAACTCCCATACCATTGGCCAGCGCGACCCAGTCCAGTGCAGGGCGATCCAGATCCATTAAATCATCTGCTGTTTTACCTGCAGTAGCGCCAACGTTCTTGAGTTCATGTTTTAAGATGGCGTAGCTTCGATTGGAAAAAACCAACGTTGTAATATCGAGATTCTCACGGGCTTGTGTCCACAATGCCTGCAGTGAGTACATTCCACTACCGTCTGCCTGCAATGCGATAACTTTTCGCTGTGGGCAGGCAATCGCGGCACCGGTTGCGAGCGGAAAGCCATCCCCAATTGCACCACCACAGATTTGCAGCCAATCATGAGGCCGTGAGCCGCGGGTCACTTTTTGAAAATTGCGTCCCATGGTGATGGCTTCGTCGACCACGATAGCCTGATCGGGTATGGCTCGCGCTACAACCTGACCAATCGTGTCTGCATTCAGGGGTGCACCTTCTTCAACCGGATGCTGCTCGGCAGCTTGCAGGTCAGGAACCAGATCGGAAGCTCCAAGCTCATCAGCCAGCGCTTCCAGTGCGGCAATGCCGTCATCGGTTTCACCCGCCAAAACCGTGTGGACTGCTGATTCCTGAATCAGGCTGCTGGGTTTTCCCGGATAGGCAAAAAAAGCTACCGGTGATTTGGCACAAGCTGTAATGATTTGGTCGTACGGTGCCAGAAATGACAGCGCGTCATCGACGGGGTAGGGAACAGCAGTGACACTCACCCTGCCTGCGCCTCGAGCCAGCCGACCATTGGCCGTCTGTGCCAGCAGTGAGGCACCGGTTGATTTGCGGATTTTACCGGCTGCTTGCAAGCCCCTCTCCGACAGACAGCTGCCTGTCATCAGCAAGGCGCTGTTGCTGCCGCTTTGCAAAGCCCGGGCAGCAGCAGCTGCTCGATCCTCCAGCGACGCGGGTATGGTGGCCTTTTGATAAAGATCATGGGTTATCACCAGTGCATCCTGCATCGTACTGCCTGTCCCGGATGGTGACACTTCTGTCCAGGCGGTGTCAGCGGGCAAAATCAGCGTTGCAATATGGCCGGGGTAGGTGTCAGCTTGTTGTAGTGCTGCAAGGGCGGTCGTGGCGATATTGTCAGCGGATTCGCAACGTTGAATCCAGTGCGAAACCGGTTTGGCCACACCTTCAATATCGGCCGTTAACGGGGCATCGTACTCGAGGTGGTAAGTGGCATGATCGCCGACGATATTGAGAATGGAACTGCGAGCCTTGCGAGCATTATGCAAATTCGACAAGCCGTTGCCGAGACCCGGCCCAAGATGCAGCAGTGTGACTCCCGGTTTGCCGGACATTCTGGCGTAGCCGTCTGCTGCTCCGGTGACAATACCCTCTGCAAGACACAAGATGCAGCGGATACTGCTGATCTTGTCGAGAGCTGCCACAAAGTGCATTTCTGAAGTGCCGGGATTGGCAAAGCAGACCTCAACGCCGGCATCTGCCAGCTCTGTGACCAGATGTTCAGCGCCGTTCATTAAGCCATCTCCGTCAAAACCCGAAGTATGGCATGAAAGCGGGGATTTTGAACCCGTTTGGCTTTCGAGTCGTTGCGGACTATTGAGGTGCGCCCGCGCGGCCGTCCCAGAACCCGGCGATCAGTTCTGTGCCGGTTTTATTTGCAAACATTCTGCGGTGGTCCAGTTTTTCTGTTTCCGAGAATTTGGCGTAGAAAGCACTGAACTGTTGTTCATTGGGTTTCGCATGAACCAAAAATTGCATTGTCCGTGCGTAAACATCGACCAATCGGGTAGCGGGTTCAAAACCGTTTTCGCGAAAGTGCTGGGTCAGATCTTTCATGTCGCTGATCCAGTTATCGTGTATTGGTTGTTTGATTTTGCGCTGGAAGGCGCGTGCGTCAGCAATTTTACGCAATCGTGCATTTTCGGCCGCCTCTGCGCGTTGTAATGCTGCAAGCTCAGCGGCTTCGCGTTCCAATTGTGCCAGCCGTTCTTCTTCCAGACGTTGTTTTTCTGCTTCTGCTGCCAATGCTTCCAGGCGCTTTTGTTCTTCAGCTTCTCGGGCTGCCTGCAGCGATGCTTCCTCTTGCAATTTCACGTCGACCTGACGCGCATAAGAGAGATGCTGCCGCCCCTTAAGACTGGAGGGGTCACGTTTGGCAACTGCCTCGGACACCTCGATTTCACTGATTCTGCGGTCGTATAACACGCGTAGCGTGCCCTGTAGTGCTGTTGGGTCTCGTGACTCAACTGCCTGCTCCAGTTTCTGATCCTGTTCTGGAGTAGTTGTGACAGCGCAACCCACCACAGTCAGGCTGAGCATGGCATAAATGGCTGCAGTCAGCTTCTGGGATTCGAAAAACATGCGTGACTCCGATAAAATTCAATTCGTCTATCTGACCGGCGCTCCGTATGCGGGTATTGCGACAAACAGAGGCCTCCAGCTTGCTGCAACATAGCAAATTCCTCGCAGGTGCTGTGGGCTGCGTCATCGATATGCCAAAGGGTTATCAAACGGATTTGGCATTTTTCCAAGGTCATCGGCCAGCGGTGGCTGGAGCGGGTATTGGTGGGGCCACAATCAGCAGAAGAGCCTGTTACAGGGTGTTACAAAAATCTTTTGCTGGCAGAGGCTATAGTGTAAGCAGTCACAGAAGCCGTTAACAAAATGCGATTTTTTATCCCCAACAAACCTCTCGAGAATGTCGCAAGCCTGATCCTGTGGCTCGGTCTGTTGGTGTTGGCGCCTGTTCATGCAGCCGATTTGTCCCGTGATATCAGAGAAGGCCGCCTCGACAATAGTGGCGAGGTTTCAGCCTTTTTGGAGCTGGGACTTTCTGTGGGTTACGAGGATCTACCGGTCGTGGGGGCGGACGAGGTGACACTCGGTCTCAGCTTTGGAGGTCACATTAGCTGGAGGGGTTTTTTTGTTGATGTTTTGCAAGAAAGTTACAGCGGGTTTCAAATTGGTTACAGTCTTTTCAACAATGATTTTCTGTCCGTCGATTTATTGGGTGCCGTGACTGAACTGTCGGTTGATGATGATCTTAGCGAAGAGCTTGATTCTTTGCGAAACCGTGAACCCGGCCTCAATGCCGGAATCCGTTCCACATTTTATCGTGGAGATAATCTGTTTCAGTTTGAATTGCTGAAAGATGCAACCAATGAGCATGATGGATATCTGATGTCGGTTTTTGCCGGTCGGAGTTGGTTGTATAACAATTGGAATCTGCACACAATTATCGGCGCTCGCTATTGGTCGCAAGAGGTTCTGGACTACTTCGTCGGTGTTCGTGAAGATGAAGCCAGTGAACGCTTCCCTGCCTATCAAGCAGAATCAGGCACGGTTATGGTTGCAGAGGCAGGCGTTACCTATCCGTTGAATGAGCACTGGATCTTTCGTGGCACGGTTTCCAGTTGGAAATTGTCTGATTCTATTGAAAACAGTCCGTTGATCTCTGGCGATCGATACAATTCGATTTTGGCCAGATTCGTTTTTGTGTATTGATAGCGGCTGAAACGCGACGATATGTTTATCCACTTCCATGCGGATTAATTCAAACATGTCGAAAGCCTTGCGTCTGAACCGTGTGAAAACTGCCTGTGTGTTGATAGCGCTGGTTTTGTTTTTTCCGGGTCTCGTGTCGTCTGATTCGATTGGTAATACACCGCAAAAGTGTGTTTCCCTGAAAGAAGGACAACTTTGCACCCAACGAATTGTCATTGAATGGGCAGCGCTGAACCGCGGTGATTACTGTGTGTTTACTGACAGGTTGGCGGAGCCTCTTTCGTGCTGGGAAGCTTCACTTAACGGGCAGTTGCGGGTTATCTACAAAGACAATGTGGATTGGGTATTTACACTGAGGCCCAAAGGGCAAGAGATCGTGCTGGCTACATCCACCATGAGCATCGCCTGGGTATATAAAAACAGAAGACGCAGTTCCGGTTGGCGTACTTTCTGGAAATTGTTTTAGCAAGCCAGCAACGACTATTATGAGCGAGACTCCAGATCAACAGCAACAAGATCAACTTCATATCCTGGTGGTAGAAGACGACGCATCGCTAGCTGAATGGATTTTTGATTATCTTACAGACCATGGGTACCTGGTTACTGTTGCCAACCGTGGTGATACCGCTGTCGAGATGGTTAAAACCGATGATCCGGATCTGGTGGTTCTTGATGTGATGCTGCCTGAGAAGGACGGTTTTCAGGTCTGCACCGAAGTTCGACATTTCTATCACAAGCCGGTACTGATGCTCACTGCCAGAGGCGAGGAGTCTGATGAAGTCCGCGGTCTTGAATGTGGGGCAGATGATTATCTTGCCAAACCTGTCCGGCCCAAAGTCCTGCTTGCGCGTATCAAACTGTTGCTAAATCGACGAGGCCAGATCGTTGCGGATGATCATCATATTGTCGGGTCACTGTCGATCGACCTGGTTTCGCGTACCGTGAAACTGCATGACGACGATGTGTCATTGTCTTCACAGGAATTTGAATTGCTATGCCTGCTGGTCGAAAACGCCGGTAAGGTTATGAGTCGGGAGCAGCTGGTCAGTCGTATGCGAGGCATAAATTATGATGGCTTTGATCGCTCCATCGATATCAATATTTCCAGGTTGCGTAAAAAGCTGGGAGACAGCTCGGGCAATCCCAGCCGAATAAAAACGGTTAGAGGCAAAGGTTATCTACTGGCTGTAGACGCCTGGTAATGCACAAGCTGATAGGTTCTCTGCTGTTGGTAGTACTGGTCACCACCATTGGGCTGGGCTGGGGTCTTGACCAATTGTTTTACGGTTTGACCAAACGGGATTCGGATCCGCTAGCTGGATATCGTGTCACTGGCTCCGGGTTGGCAAGTGTTCTGGATAAAAGTAAAGACCAGGATGTCTTTATGCAGGCGTGGCGTGAGGGAGGTGGCGTACCGCTGGAATTACTGGATCCCGAGGATATTTCTCTACCTTCGGCGCTATTGGGCTCATTTTATCAAAGCGAGCCGATTGCTCTGGAGTCTGACTCCGGTATCAGTCTTTTTTTCTATCTGCCGGACTCGGGGCAGATTCTTTCCATGAGCCCGCCTGCAACCCAGAAATCTCGACAGCACGATGTCATAAGGCTGTTGCTCACAATCATGTTTTATGCCGGGCTTATTGCATTTACCCTGATGTGGCTTTATCCCCTGGTCAGGCGCCTGGTCAATCTTAGCAAGGTGGCCCGGGAGTTCGGTGATGGCAACTTTGCCAGTCGGATTCAAGTATCAAGAAGGTCCTACATTTCGGATATTGAAGCGGAGTTCAATCGCATGGCGCAGCGTATTGAAACTTTGATTGACGATAACAAACTATTGAGCAGCGCTGTATCACACGATTTGAGAACACCATTGGCCAGGCTCAGGTTCGGGGTAGATGCACTGTCTGAGGTAGATGATCAGACAGTACGGCAGAAGTACCTTACGCGTATCAGCGATGATTTGACCGAGATGGAAAAGCTGGTCGATGTATTGCTGGGTTTTGCCCGTTTGGACAGGCGCTTTGAGGAAGTTGAAAAAAACCATATTGATCTGGTTGCATTGGTCGATGCGCAAGTTGAGTCCATTAGCAATGGTGCGCGACGGATTCAATGGCAAGCTGCCAAGGAGCCTCTTTTGATTGTTGCTAATCAACAATACATCATTATGCTCGTCAGTAATCTCCTTAACAACGCGGAACGTTATTCAGTTGAGTCTATCAAGGTCAGTCTGGAGAGGCAGAAAAACCAGATCGTACTCTCTGTCGAAGATGATGGTAGTGGTATTCCGGAAAGTCATCGAGAATCGGTAACCAAACCGTTTGTCCGACTTGGTTCCACCACCGGGTATAAAGGCTATGGAATGGGGCTGGCGATAGTCAGGCGAATTGCAGATGTACATGGTGCCAAGTTTTCTATCCTGACCTCTGGCGATTTAGGGGGGGCTTGTATGTCGGTTGTATTTCCTCGTATCGCCGATACCCGAGAACATCTGGCAAAAGCGGATAGCTGAGCAGTGACAGTACTATGGAGCCTGCAGAAAGGAAACGCTCACTACGAAGTTAGAGCGGCGGGTCGCACAAGAAGGCTTTATACCAACGGTGTCTTCCACAGTCAGTGGAATCCACGTCGTGTAATCTCTGATTCGCTTTGGGACCTGTTGACATTGCCCGCGTTTTTTCTTGCTCCCGGTTTGCCAAAGCGAATTTTGATTTTGGGGCTTGGGGGAGGCGCTGTAGCATTGCAACTACACAAATTGTTCAAGCCAGAACAGATGGTTTGTGTCGAACTTGATTGCGTGCATATTTCAGTTGCACAGCGTTGGTTCGGTTTGAACAAGCGTCTGGAAGGCTGCGATGTCGATTTGATTCAAGCCGACGCCGCAGTCTGGCTGGCAGACTATAGTGGGCCAGCTTTCGATTACATTGTTGATGACTTGTTTTCACACACCGATGGTGAAGCAGCACGTGCAATTGACATTGATCAGGTTTGGTCAGGTCTTTTGTGCAGGCACTTGGCGCCGAATGGTGTGCTCGCCATTAATTTGGGATCGATCAAGGAACTGAATCTGGCAGCAAGTTCGATAGCAAACGCGGTCAAGCCAGGAGTGTGCAAATCCTTTTATTCTTTTTCCCATCCTCGCTACCACAACCGCATTGCAGTTCTGGCTACGCATACTAATACTACACTGCAGCCGATGCATTGTGACGAAGGTTCTGCCAGTACCAGAACAATCGACTTGCGCCGTCAATGGCGAGACCAACTGCAAGCCAGTCATCAGCTATCCAGTGCAGAGAAGCGCATAGCGCTAGGGCTGCGATGTCGATCGTGGGTGCTGTCATAGCCGCGGCAACCAACATTGCCGCGCCGTAGCCAGCAACACAACTCACATCGCACCTCGTGCAGCAATCCAGGTAGCATCCCGGGCTGCGACCCAAGTTATGACCCAGCCTAGTGCAAAAGCATAAAAGAGGTGCTATTCTTAAATTCCCGTAGCAGATAAATCAGGAGGTGATCGAATGTCTAGTGTTTTGAATCTGGGCTGGTCAGTCGTTTTAGCTAATCAGGGGAAAAGCCTGTTTTAGCAACGCTACAAAGACAGGTGAATGATCGAAATTGTCGATCAATTTAGTACGAATGTTCTATCTGTACACGTATTAAAACCACCTTCTGTGCGGCTGGTCAATCAGCCAAGACACGGGGGCTGCCTCCAAGGTCTCATCTAACCCGGCATCGTTAAAACTGGGTTACCGGATGACACTCTGGAAGAGCGGCCCTTTTTTTATGCAGATTTTATCAAGCTTGAATCCTGAAAACGGCTTTGTAGTCTCTGTAGCAATGTAAACCTCCCTGCAGATTCCAACCAGGTAAATCCATGACTCGCTTTCATCAATGTAAAGATAACGAACTCGATGAAGAAACGCTGGAGTTGTTGAAACCGTTCAGAGTCAATGGGGAGCTCGCTCCGGTATACCGTCAGATGGCAAACAGTGCGCCGGCCATCAAAGCCTATTTGCAAATGGAAAAAGCAATAGCCAATTGCAGTCTGAGTTTGTCCGAGATTGAAGCCATCAAGCTGTATGTCAGTCAGTTAAATCAGTGTGATTTTTGTTTGTCGGTGCATAGTCGCAAAGCGAAGGCTGCGGGCCTCGCAAAAGAGACTCAGCTGGCGATCCGCAAGGGACAAGCGACCGGTGACAAGCGGCTTGATGCGATATTGGGGGTGGTTTCCCGTTTTTTCAATTCTCCCGGTACCTTGTCTGAAGCGAGTGTTTCCGAACTGAGAGAGCAGGGCCTTGAAGAACCGGAAATGCTGGATCTGGTGTTGGTTACCAGTACTATTTTTCTAACCAACACGTTCAATCATCTCAATGACACGCAGCTCGTTTTCCCGAAAGCAGATGAGCTGAACTGATTGCGATACCCACGTCTCTTTCCGATATTCATTCGCGTACATGGACTTGTCAAACAGCTTGTGGGTGATCGCTTCGTTGAGGCAACTGTAATAATTTGCGTCGGGTTACCTGACTGACACGATAGTGCGGACCTGCGGGCGAATCAGTCGTGGTAGTATGTCGTCGTTATTATTTCCGAGGTGAAAACGTGTTCAGTCCCTGTCGTTTTGCTTGTACAGATTTATCTTCAGATTCAACTTCCGTCTGCCGTTCACTTTGTCGCGTCGCAATGGCGACCACCCTGGTTGCACTTGTGTCAGCTTGTGGCCAGCCAGAATCACCTCAACTTTCAATGTGCCAATCTGTGACCAAAAATCTGGTCGGTAGCGTGGAGTGGGGAGACAGCGAAATCAAGGAATCAACCAACCGTATGACGGTGAATGCGAGCTATGTATCTGACGGAACTTCAGGCAAGGTCAGTTGTGTTTATCCGCGGGAACGAACTGATGATGGCAATGGGAAGTTTGCGACAGCGCCTGAATCCGTATCGGTCAATGGCGAACGGGTTAGCACGGGTGATTTGCTCCGAGCTGGTACCAAGGCTAGCAAAGCAGAACTGGAAGTGGTTGCAAAAGAAACCGCAAGGCAAACCGAGATTGTTGCTCGTGAGGCCGGTGAGAAAGCTGGTGAGCTGGCGGGCCAGGCTCAGGTGATTGCGACCGAGGCTGGTGCCAAAGTGGGTGAGGCCGCCTCTCAGGCCGCCACCCAGGCAGGTGAAGTCGCAGGCCAATTAGGGCAACAAGCGGAACAGGTCGCGCGCGAGGCGGGTAAGAAAATACAGGATGCGTTAGAAAAGCAGTAAGTTTTCCATAGCCGGAGTCGCCGGCTAAAACATTGGTGCCAGAACTTTTTTGTTAGCGGATTTTCGACAGCTTCATGATCAGCATAAATAAAAGCTAACCGTTTGGATCGGAGCTGCCTTGCCGGCAGCGGGTCTCTGCCATCACAATGGACTATTGATGTCGCGTGTAACAAAACCTCGAACGCCGGGATGTACACAAGGATGCTCGCTCGATTGCATTCTCTCGCTTTCATTGCACCTCTCTCGACCCTGTTGCAGCTATCTTTCCAGGTGGTCGATCCTGAATGTTGTTCTTTTCATCTGTATCACTTTGCTCGCCCCACATCCGGCTCTGGCTCAAGGTGATGCGTCTGAGGACAAGGAACTATCCAGTGCCCAGAGTCCGCCACTACCGGGATATGGTTTTCTGGTAAACAGGCCGGTTTGGGAAGCGGGTCTGGGGGCCGGTTACATCAATACCTTTGATTACCCTGCATCGAAAGACCCGAATGATCTGGCTATTGCCTTACCCTTTTTTATCTATCGTGGTGAGGTATTCAGATTTGGTGGGCGTGGCGGGATTGATGCCGTGGCCTTGGAGCGGCCACGTGTAAAGCTGGACTTTTCGTTTGGCGCTTCTCTGAGTGCAGAGTCATCGGATAACAACTCTCGTCAGGGTATGCCGGATCTTGATTTCCTGCTTGAAGCCGGGCCTCAACTTGAGGTTCTGTTGTTCAGCCAGAACTTGTCGGCCGGTAGCAGGCGATCGCTTAGCTGGCGTAACAAGCTCCGAAGTGTTATCTCGACTGATTTTTCCAGTGCCGATAGTCGCGGGTTGTTGCTGGTATCAGAATTAAATTGGGTCTGGCGTGGTATCGCGGGCAGCAATGTTGATTTGCTCGCCTCAAGTGGTGTTAGTTGGGCCACCAGCGATTTACACGATTTTTTCTATAGCGTCGACGAGGCTTTTGCCAACGAGAACAGACCAGCTTATCGAGCTCGCGGAGGTTATCTGGGTTCCGAAGTGCAGATGGGCCTGGCCTACCAACCGGTTCCGCGGTTGCGTCTGTTCGCCGGCATAAAGTTTGAGAGTTTCCGTGGTGCTGCCAATGAGGACAGCCCCTTGTTCGAAACAAACAGTAGCAATGGTTTTGCGTTGGCACTGGTCTGGACAGCTTTTCAAAGCGAAAAAATGATCGAAGTCTTTGAAAGTGACTGACGGCCCCAATCAAGTCCGGCAAACAACCCGTTGGGCTATGGTATGGATTGGCTTTATAGCCGGCTGTCTGGCGTCGTTTAATATTGGCAAGGTACCCGTTGCGCTGCCGTTAATGTCCATTGACCTTAAGCTGGATCTGTTCAACGCCAGTGCTCTGGTCTCGGTTTTTTCTTTGCTGTCGGCAAGTGCCGGGTTAATGCTCGCCATACTCGGGTTGAGGGTTGGGGGTATCAGATCTGTGTTGATCGGGCTAGCCTGTTGTGCCGTTGCTGGAATTGCAGGAGCACTATCCCAATCCTATATTTTCCTGCTCTTGACCCGAGTGCTTGAGGGGTTTGGTTGGCTGTTGATCAGTGTGTCGATGCCCGGCTTGCTGGCAACGATCAGCAATGAACATGATCGGCCTCTGGTTTTCGGATTGTGGGGGGCTTTCGTCCCTGTTGGAATGATGGCAGCTTTGCTTGTAGCCCCCTTTTTGCTTCAGCACTTTGACTGGAGGTCGCTTTGGATAAGCAGTGGGGTCGCCTGTTTTGTTTGGATGGTCGTTTTCCATTTCGGGTTTAAAGCTCAACAGCCCGGCCGCCAGACGCAAGCATTCACCTTCTTTGATCTAAAGGGCGCGCTGGCTTATCCACATGTCTGGTCGATGGCCGTTTGTTTTTTTGCTTATTCAGGCCAGTTTATCGTGGTAACCGGTTTTCTCCCGACGCTGCTGTACGAGAGGTTCAGCACTGATATTGGTTCCGCAGCGGTGTTGAGTGCAGTTGTCGTCAGTGCCAATGCTTTTGGTAACGTCGCTGCCGGCGTCTTGCGCCGTCAGGGTATTCACTTTGCCATGTTGTTGATAGTGGCACAGTTTATAATGGGAGTCGCCGCGCTGTTACTGTACAGCGGCCTGCTGTCAATGCACGCCAGCATTATTGCAGCCGTGATAGTTTGTGGTGTTGGCGGGCTTATCCCGGGTACCTTGTTTGGTGCCAGTGCAGAATTTGCACAAAAACCATTACATGCGTTTTTAACTGTTGGTTTGCTGATGCAGTTTGCCGGACTCGGGCAATTGGTTTCTCCGATGCTGGTTGGAAAAACGGTTGAATGGCTCGGGCAATGGCATGATGTTGTATGGGTTAATTTCGGGCTGATGGTGGTGGGTATCGCAGTTGTTCTGGTGCTTTACCGACGACTTCCACAACATGAATCGCCCCCTTGAGCCGGTTTCAGGTGCTGCTGTCGATGTGTTTAAAATCATCCATTGATTTAAAGCCGGGCAGGGATTGAATGCGCTTGATCCAGCTGACAATCGCGGGGTAACTGGAGAGATCAAAGCCCCCTTCATCAGCAACATGGGTATAAGCGAACAGAGCAATATCTGCAATGCTCGGATGTTCAGAGCACATAAACCCGCCGCTGGTTTCGAGTTGCGAATTCATGGTGCCGAGGGCGCGATGGCCACCGAGTTGTTTTGATTCGTACTCGGCCTTGCGCTCTTCAGGTAAACCCAGAAATTTGTTGATAAAGCGCGCTACTGCAACATAGGGTTCATGACTATATTGTTCAAAAAACATCCAGCCTAGTACGAGTGCACGGGTTTCCTTGTCATCTGGCCAATAGTCTGAATCCTGCCCAAGGTAAAACAAAATGGCATTTGATTCCGGCAAACAGTAACCGTTGTCCAGCTGCATAACCGGAATGGCCCCGGTTGGATTCATTGCGAGAAATTCAGGTGTTTTTGACTCACCCTTCAAAATGTCTATATGTTGCCAGTGGTACTGCAAATCCAGAAGAGAAGCCAGCAGCCGAACCTTGTAGCAATTTCCAGAAGCGGTATCGCCGTAAAATGTAATCTGATCCACGCCTGCCGCCCCGCCGTTACTAGTCAAAGCCGTTGCCAGTTAAAGCCGTTGTCGGTTTTGTAGTTGCCCGATTTACAACTTAAATCTATTGCTTTGCCAGCACTAATCCGGGCTTGTTGGTGTCGGTGTTGTTAGCGTTCGCCAAAGCCTTGCTTCCCGGTAACCGTGCCGTAGTCCCTATGGTAGCGTAAACCGCCTGTAGGTGATTGTTGAAATCATCACTCCCCATAAAGCCCACAACCCTGGCGTTTCTGATTTCATCTCCGTCAGGTGTGAATACCAGAAGTGCCGGCGGGCCAAACAAGCCGAAGCGTTTTAGCAGTGCCTTGTCTAATTTGTCATTGTCAGTCACATCTGCGCGCACCAATAGTGCTCGTGACATTTGAGACTGCACTCGTGAATCAGTGAATGTAAAGGCTTCCATTTCCTTACAGGAGATACACCAGTCAGCGTAAAAATCGAGTATCAGAGGTTTGCCCTGGCTGCCGGCAGTTTGCAGTAGTTGGTCGAGCTCCTGAACACCTTTAACCGAAACAAACTCCAGCTCTCCAGCATGCTGTGATGCGTTAGCTGAGACGGTTCCTGAAGGGCTGATCGTTCCGGGATTTCCGAGGTGTTTAAGCGGGTGCAGTAGACTTGTGCCCCCGGACAGTGCTCCGG
>CALFCE010000239.1 GCA_937951215.1 uncultured Granulosicoccaceae bacterium | reverse complement strand
CGGAGTTCGTCGCTATTCAATACTGAATTGAGGTGGCTGATGGGTGACCAGAATCGAGCGAGTTCATCCTGCATTTGCTCTTGCGGCCACATGAAGTTTTCCCAATCCGGTTTTTCAATAGAACCCAGTCTCTTGATTTCCTGACGGCACTTGGCAAGTCTGTCATCAAGTTGGGATTCAATCTGGCCATAGTCAATTGACTGGAATGCAGGCCGACTGATAACAGGCTTTACTGTCGTTTGCTCGGAATTGGAAGTCTTCACACTGCTGGACCTAATAGTTGTAGTTACTGACTGACGGCTTAAAGGTGGTGATCAAACATCAAGGTTGGCTACCGAAAGTGCGTTACGTTGAATAAATTCCCTGCGTGGTTCTACCTGGTCCCCCATCAATGTATCAAACACTTCATCCGCAGCCATAGCGTCCTCTATGGTCACTTGCAACATACGGCGAGTGTTGGGATCCATGGTCGTTTCCCAGAGTTGTTCCGGGTTCATTTCTCCCAGCCCCTTGTAGCGTTGAATGGTTAAGCCACGTTTGGACTCTTGCATCAACCAGTCCATAACTGATTTGAAGTTTGTGACAGCGCTGGTTTTTTCACCACGCTGCACGTAAGCCCCCTCTTCCAGTAAGCCGTTGGTATCAACCGAAAAGTCAGCAATGGATTGATAGTCACTGGAGTTCAGGAACTCGGTATCAACCACCACCAGCTGATCATTTCCATGCACACGGCGTCTGAGCTCAACGGAATAACCCTTGTCACCTTTAACTGCAACTGCAGTGTATTTTGATGTTTCGGCGGCCTCGGTGTTGAGCTGCTCAGCAAGCTGCTCACCAAAATCGCTCATGGTTTTTTCATCCAGCAGATCGTCAGCACGAACGGGTTTAACGTCCAGGAGATGCTCCAGAATCTCCCGGCCAAGGAAGCGTTCCATGCGATCAAACTGTGAAACCAACCTCATATAGCTGGTTGCCAAATCACCCAATGCTTCATCGGATATGGCCGGAGCACCCTCACCTACATGCAATCTTGCATCATTCAAAGACAGTTCCAGCAGATAACTGGTGAGTTCAGGATCATCTTTGACATAGCGTTCCTGCTTGCCTTTTTTGACCTTGTACAAGGGTGGTTGGGCAATATAAATATGACCTCGCCTGATTAACTCCGGCATTTGGCGGTAGAAGAAAGTCAGCAGCAGTGTTCTGATATGCGACCCGTCAACATCAGCATCTGTCATGATCACGATGTAGTGATAGCGCAGCTTGTCTGGATCAAACTCATCCCGACCGATACCGCAACCCAGTGCTGTAATCAGCGTGCCTACTTCAGCAGATTGCAGCATTTTGTCAAAGCGGGCTTTTTCAACATTCAGTATTTTGCCCTTCAGCGGCAATATCGCCTGACGCCTTCGGTCCCTGCCCTGCTTCGCAGATCCACCAGCAGAATCACCCTCCACCAGATAAATTTCCGACTTTGCAGGATCACGCTCCTGACAATCAGCCAGCTTGCCGGGCAGGCCTGCTATATCCAGTGCACCTTTGCGTCGCGTCATCTCACGAGCTTTTCGTGCCGCTTCTCTGGCTCGCGCAGCATCGACAATTTTGGCGGTGATTTCTTTCGCCTCTGTCGGGTTCTCCTGCAGGTAGTCAGAGAGGTATTCACCCAGTACCGATTCAACACAACCTTTCACTTCAGACGAGACCAGTTTGTCTTTGGTTTGAGAGGAAAATTTGGGATCAGGAACTTTGACCGACAACACGGCTGTAAGTCCTTCACGGGCGTCATCCCCGGTTGTCTGTACCTTGGCCTTGGCAGTGGCGCCAGAATTTTCCATATATTGATTCAGAGTTCTGGTCAGAGCTGACCTGAAACCCGCCAGGTGGGTACCACCATCACGCTGAGGAATATTGTTGGTGAAGCAATAAATATTCTCCTGGTAGGAGTCGTTCCACTGCAATGCAACTTCAACGGCCACATCATCTTTCTCACCCAATGAATGTAGTATCATACTGTGAACTGGGGATTTGTTCCGGTTCAAGTGCTCAACGAAAGCGCTGATCCCACCTTCATACTCAAAAGTATCTTGCTGATCAGAACGTAAATCATGCAGAACGATGCGGACCCCGCTATTGAGAAAAGATAATTCTCGCAGCCGTTTCTTCAGAATGTCGTATTCAAAAAGGATATTGGTGAAAGTGCCGGCACTGGGTTTGAAGTGTATTTCAGTGCCCGTCTCGTCGGTATCACCGGTCACGGCAAGATCAGCCACCGGCTTGCTGTCGCGGTATTCCTGAGTATGCACCTTACCGTTGCGCTTGATGGTCAGCTTCAACCACTCAGACAGCGCATTGACAACGGATACCCCTACCCCGTGCAGACCACCGGACACTTTGTAAGAATTATCATCAAACTTGCCGCCGGCATGCAGCACCGTCATGATGATCTCGGCAGCTGACTTGCCCTCTTCGTGCATGTCGGTGGGAATACCGCGCCCATCATCGGACACACTGACGGATTCATCCTTGTGAATTTTGACGTTAATCTCCGAGCAATGACCCGCCAGCGCTTCGTCAATAGAGTTGTCCACCACCTCAAAAACCATGTGGTGCAAACCGGTCCCGTCGTCGGTATCACCGATATACATTCCAGGTCTTTTTCGGACAGCATCAAGACCTTTCAGGACCTTGATATTACTGGAACTATAATCACTTTCGTCGGCCATGCAGACGCCTCAATTTCAAAGGGGAATAACCCTCTAATTATATCACTTGCGTAGTGACTCCGCCTTCAATAGTGAAGACTTTTTGCTCCTGGCCCATAGATAAATCAAGAATCTGAGTGCCTGAAATAAAGGTTTGCACATTGAGCCCGATCAGTGCTTCCAGAACCATGCCACTGTGACCGGTATCAAGCTCTGCCGCGAGGTCATCACAAAGCACAATTGGCCTGGTTTGAATGGATTTCGACAGCAATTCCAGCTGGGACAGGTGCAGGGCATAGACCAGACACTTCTGCTCGCCGCGCGACAAAACATGTCTGGCCTGTTGCTGCCCCACCTGCAAAGTCAGTTCGGCCCGATGTGGCCCGACGGTTGTAAAGGTGGAACGAACGGATTGTGTCTGCTCAGCTTCCAACGCTTCAAGGAGAGACAGGTCTTTCAGCCAACCTCTGCGGTAGCCAAGCGATACCGAGTCTTTCAAACCAAAGTTCTCCAGGAACTTCGTCGTACCGGGCGCCAGCTCCTCAACATAGGCCTGCCTGAAGCCGTGTAACAGTTCTCCTGCTTGAGCCAGCTCATCGTCCCATGCGGCTATTTCCGCATTGCTGCGATGCAGCTTTAGCGCTTGATTCCGCTGCTGAAGGCATCGGCGGTAGCTTTTCCAGGTAACGAAAAAGTCCGGCTTCACGTGAAACAGGCCCCAGTCCAGGAACTGTCTGCGATAGTCCGGGCTTTCCTGGATTAATCGGTGACTTTCCGGATACAGCGCTTTCACCGGGAGCATCCGAGTCAATTCCGCCATACTGTTCAGCGTCTGGAAATCCAGTTTGAGCTGGGTTTCACCCGCCCTTGATTTGGATAAGCCGCACTGATGCGTCCTGTTGGTGGCTTCATCCAGCAGTTTGGCCGTAACCGACAGCAGATCAATGCCGGGTGGCAACAGATCCTTGGTTTTACGCGTTCTGAACGTGTGGCCGTTGGCAAGAAGGTAGATGGATTCCAACAGGCTGCTTTTTCCCGCGCCGTTGGTACCCACGAGCTGGTTGATTGAAGAGCAGGGTGCCAGATCCAGCGAACTCAGGTTTCTTAAGCCGTTGACACCAAGTTGGGTAATGATCACAGCCGGCGACGATCAGCTAAGGGCAGGGTGTAGGTAGGAAAATGAAGGTACCATGTTTTGGAAGGTTCAATGGGTTAGGGCACCAGTTCCACGTGGAACATCAACTCTTTGCGCTAACCTACAATCTCATTGGCATGATGACGTACTTGCTCAAATTTGAATCCTCCGGACTGACCAAGGCGCTGCTATTTCCATCCTTTAGAAATATCCGTGCATTCTCGCTTTCTATGGTGCCGAGTACATCAAGTAAATAGTTAACGTTGAAACCGATCTCAGCTGCATCTCCAGCATAATCAATTTCCATTTCATCAGTGGCCTCTTCCTGATCGGGGTTATTGCTGGAAACCGTCAATACACCACTCTGGACCGCCAAGCGAACACCTCGATACTTTTCGTTCGATAAAATTGCAGCTCGAGAGAGAGATTGTTTCAGAGCATCGCGATCAACCAATAATTCCTTGTCACCGTCTATTGGAATGACCCGGTTATAGTCTGGAAATCGATCATCAATCAATTTCGTAGTCATCACAATCGACTGGTTTTTTAACTGTAAGTGGTTGTTTGTAAATGATAATGTCACGATTTCGTCTGAACCACCCAACAGCCGCGCCATCTCCATAACACTTTTGCGTGGAATAATTGCACGGACAGGTTCTTCCGGTTCCGCATCAGTAACGCACTCGGAATAAGCCAGACGGTGACCGTCAGTTGCAACGCAGCTCAATTTATTAATGCCGATTTCCATCAACAGACCATTCAGGTAAAACCTGACATCTTGTTGCGCCATGGAAAAGGCTGTATTCCGAATGGACGTGGATAATTGTCCTTCAGTGAGATCGACTGACTGAGCCTGTTGGATTTCATCGACCTTTGGAAACTCAGAGGCTGGCAGGGTAGACAGAGTAAATCGGCTTCGACCAGACTTGCATTTTACCTTTTCACCGGAAAGTTCCAGGTCCAGCCGTGAGTCATCTGGCAACGACCGGCAAATATCGAGTAGTTTTCTGGCCGGTACCGTGATGGCACCATTGACATCAACCTGCAGTCCCAACTGACATCTCAATTCAATTTCAGTGTCCGATGTCGTCAGACTTAAATGACCTGTTTCTGCTTCCAGCAATACGTTGCCCAGCACAGGAAGTGTCTGTCTCCGCTCGACTGCACCAATGACATTTTGCAGTCCTTGCAGAAGTTGTTCACGTTCTATACTGAATTTCATAATTATATTTTTTTATTTAAAACCTTTATTTATTATTATTATTAGGGCGTATAGTTGTTGTTGATAAGGCAATTATTAATAATTAAATCAATGGCTTAACGTGTTTGTAAAAAGTTGAATAAAACCTGTCAGGTCACTGATTGTCCTGTTTACGGATTGTGGATAAGTCACCAGCACGAGGTTGTTCGACAAACTGTCACCGGTTATCCACAGGCTATCAATACTACTATTTGTTGCCTTGACAGCATACCTTTGTTGTCAGGAAGACAGTGTCCTTAGCAGGTTTGCATAGTCTTCACCCACCGACATATCGTCTTTACGAAGCTCGGCCACCTTGCGACAAGCATGTAATACCGTTGTGTGATCACGTCCTCCAAAGGCAGCACCGATCTCGGGCAAGCTTTTTTGTGTCAACTCCTTGGCCAGACTCATGGCAATTTGCCGGGGTCTTGCAATCGAACGGCTGCGTGTTTTCGCAGATAAATCCGACAGCCGGATTTTGTAATATTCAGCGACGGTTTTCTGAATGTTCTCAATTGTGATGCGACGCGCTTCTACTGCAACCAGATCCCGCAGTGTCTCACGCGCAAAATCCAGTGTCAGCGCAGATTTCATAAACTCGGCGTTGGCTGCCATTCGGCTTAGTGCACCCTCCAGCTCGCGAACATTGGAGACGATATGTTTGGCGACAAAGAAGCTGACCTCGCTGGGCAGCTCTATGCCTCTTTGTTCAGCCTTGCTGTTGAGAATGGCGACCCGGGTTTCGAAATCCGGTGGTTCGACGGCTACCGTCATACCACCTTGAAAACGAGACACCAAACGTTCCTCCAAACCCTCAACCTCTTTCGGATAGCGATCACAGGTCATTATGATTTGGCTGCCAGACTCATATAAGGCATTGAAAGTATGAAAAAATTCTTCCTGTGTTCGGCCTTTTCCCGCAAAGAACTGAATATCGTCAATAAGCAGGGCGTCGAGCTGGCGGTAGACCCGCTTGAACTCGTTCATCGTGTTGCGTTGTAGTGCCGCTACCATCCCGGCAACATAGCTTTCCGAGTTCAGGTACTTGACCCTTGCCCTGGGGTTGAACTCAAGAATAGCGTTACCCACTGACTGCATCAGATGGGTTTTTCCGAGTCCGGATGCGCCACAAATAAAGAAGGGGTTGTATGCTTTTCCGGGGTTTTCACAGATCTGAACTGCGGCTGCACGCCCGAATTGGTTGGATTTGCCCTCGACGAAATTGTCGAAAATGTACCCCGGGTTCAGGTGTGCTCTGGCTTGAGCCCTGTGAATTAGCTCTTTGCCGGATACTTGCGAATTATCGGAGTGACTTTTATCAGCTGTCTGCTGTCGACTTTCTACTGTTCCGGAATCCCCGTCCAAATCGATGGTTGCCTGCCGACCCATCTCTGGCGCATTGTCGATCGGGATAACACCGCTGCCGATTTCCAGGGCGACTTTGACCTCGGCCGGTCGCGCAGCTGCGCTGGCAATTTCCTGGATACGTGGATAGAAGTTGGATTGCACCCAGTTGAGTACAAATTGATTGGGAGCCATCAATCTGAGGTTGTCCCGATTTTGCTGAGCCTGAAGCGGCCTGATCCAGGTATTCAGCTGTTGCTCAGACAACTCGATTTCAAGTTGCGACAGGCAACGATCCCATATTGGTACCGACAAAAAACTCTCCCGGACAGACAGGCTTCAACAGTGTAAAGCTGGTTGGTTCTACTGACGCTGGTTATGTGCTGTTTTTTCTAACCTGAGTGCACCGATAGCAAATCGGGGTCGCCCATCCCTGCTGCAAATTCATCACAGCATCGAGGGTAACAGGTGATAAAAACTCATTAATATGCCTCTGCGTGTCTCGTCACAGCTGTGATGGATAACACATACTAATCAGGCAGTTACAAAGGGAGCAGGGCATCTATTTACCGATGTCGAGTTCTTGTCAGCCCGCAAAAGAGTCGTTATGGACTCTATGGTTGCGGACAATCCGGAACGGGAATTCTGGCATGGCCGTTATCTAATTGTTTCTTTTTTATTCGGCCAGCTACACTGCACGCGTCTATACTATTACGCTTTGCAATCAGTGACCAGAAGCAATTTTTTGCCTGACCAGAGGGCGATTTGCCACTGTTTGTCATTGACGTTAGCGATACAAAAACATAATATCCGCAGTCTTTCAGTTTCGCGTGAGCCAGGGTAACTCTGGCTTCGTACATGAGGTCGTCTTCAGATGAAGAGAACATACCAGCCCAGCAAGATCAAACGGGCCAGAACTCACGGATTCCGTGCACGCAAGGCCACCCGTGCCGGACGTGCCATTTTGGCAAACAGACGCCGAAAAGGCAGGGCTCGACTCAGCGCCTGATATTCAGGGGCTTCAGGTCGTTTCGGCTCTGCCTGTCGGCAGTGTACCTGACTGGTAAATGCACCTGAATAAACAAAGCCCTGATCTGTAAATCACCACTCCGCAGTCGTTGACTCAAGAGCAGTGTTCGTCATTTCGATTTGCAGGCCTCAGTCTCGCCCGACTTGCTCGGGCGTTATGCGTTTATCACCGGTCTTTCCCTTATTTTCTGTTGTGGGGCTTTCTGTTTTGGGGTTGATCTATTCGTGGCTGATATTTTTGCAGATACTTGAGTGTTGACCGGATTCCGATTCACCCGTTCTGCCAGATTGACAACACCTTCTCACTACCAGCGGGTGTTTCGTGGCAGAAATATCAAAGTCAGCAATCACCATTGGGTCGTGCTGGCTGTGTTGCAGCAAGAAGATGCGGCAACAACTGCCGGGACCGAATTACCGGGTAGCGCTCGATTGGGTATGGCAATCGCCAAAAAACGGGCGCGCCTGGCACCTGAAAGGAATAGGCAAAAGCGCGTCATCCGTGAATCATTCAGGCATAATCGTCATCGCCTGCAGCGCATGGACATCGTGGTGATGAATCGGGATAGCTGCCCACAGGCAAGTAATGACCAATTGCGTTCCAGTCTGGAACAGCTCTGGGACAAGCTTTTAGTAAAGAGTAATCGATAAGGTGCAATCAGCCACTCTAGCAACAATCCGTTTTTACCAACGCTGGATCAGTCCCCTGACTGCACCACGCTGCCGTTTTGAGCCGAGTTGTTCATCCTATATGCTGGAGGCTGTAGAGCGTTTTGGCTTGATTAAAGGGGGGGCTATAGGTATTCGCAGACTGCTGCGCTGCCACCCCTGGCATGAGGCAGGCTATGACCCTTGCCCGTCTGCAGGCACGACCGATGGCTCTGTTGAAACCAACCCAATCAAGATTAACAAAAACCCAAATCCCGCCAGTTCAAGGAATCCGGGTCAAAGGTAATTATGGATTCGCAACGACTCATACTTTATATGGCTGTGCTGTTTATCGGCATGCTCATCTTCGATGCATGGCAACGGGACTACGGCCCAAAACCTGTTCCCCAGGTTGCCACCGGTGACACCGGCACTGTGCCTGACCAGGGCCAGCCGACACCGAATAGTCCAGAGGCCAACAGCGAAGACCTTCCTCAGGTCTCCAGTGTGCCATCTCAAACCTCACCTGCGAACGTGACGAATGTTGTTGCTGATGCAACCGAGTCGGTCAAAATCAGTGTTCTGACAGATCTGGCTGATATTGAAATCGATACTGCCGGCGGCACGATCACCGGCGTCGATCTACTCGAGTATCCGGTATCTATTGATGAACCCGACGTTCCGTTTACCCTTGCAAGCGATAGCCCAGGCCGGTTTCTGGTAGCACAGTCGGGACTGCAAGCGGTTGGGGATACCACAGAGGCTCCAACTCACAAAACAGTATTTACCGCTGCCCAGACAGAATATTCTCTGGGTGATCAGGATCAGATCGTGGTGCCCTTGAGCTGGCAATCAGCTGATGGCGTTAAAGTCACCAAGACCCTGACATTCCGCAGGGGTAGTTACCAAATCGATGTTGATTACAACGTCGAGAATCCAACCGACAGGGCATGGACTGTTAATCAGTACCAGCAGTTACAAAGAAAACCTGTCACCAAGGACGAAACGCAGCAATTTCTTTATACCTACATTGGTGGAGTTGTCAGCACGGATCTGGAGCGCTACCAAAAAGTAAAACTTGAAACCATGCAGAAAGAAAACCTTTCTGTTGAGTCAACGGGTGGCTGGGTTGCGATGATCCAGCATTACTTCGCAGCTGCATGGGTACCTGCTCAGGATGAGAAAAATAACTTCTACACCATCTATCTTCGAGGTGCCGATCGCTACATTATCGGTATGAACTCGGGTCTGAAAACGGTACCTGCTCAAGGCTCGGCTAATTTTACTGCCAAAACGTTTATTGGCCCCAAGGTACAGGAATTACTAAAGGAAACTGCCCCGCATCTGGAATTGACGGTGGATTTCGGCTGGCTGACGATTCTTGCACAGCCACTGTTCTGGCTGCTCAAGGCAATCCACGGCGTGCTGGGTAACTGGGGTTGGTCAATCATCATCCTCACCTGCATGATCAAAGGCGTTTTCTACAAATTGTCAAAAGCCAGTTATACCTCGATGGCGCGGATGAAAAAGTTGCAGCCGAAGTTGCAATCATTGAAAGAACGCTATGGCGATGATCGGGCCAAAATGGGTCAGGCCACGATGGATCTCTACAAGAAGGAAAAGGTCAATCCGCTGGGAGGCTGTTTGCCCATGCTGGTCCAGATCCCGGTCTTCATCGCGCTGTATTGGACACTGCTGGAAAGCGTCGAGTTACGACAAGCGCCCTGGATAGGCTGGATAAACGATCTCTCTATAAAAGATCCGTTTTTTGTGCTGCCGGTGATCATGGGCCTGACGATGTTTATCCAGCAGAAGCTGAATCCGGCACCGGTTGATCCGATTCAGGCCAAGGTATTTATGTTTTTGCCCTTGTTCTTTTCCGTGTTTTTCGCGTTCTTTCCGGCCGGCCTTGTACTGTACTGGTGTGTTAACAACTCCTTGTCGATTCTTCAACAGTACTATATAACGCGCCACGTTCTGGCAGAAAAGTAATCAGGGTCGCCAACGAGACCATTGCTGCTGTCTCAACCCCTGCCGGTCACGGCGGTATCGGGGTAGTTCGTGTCAGCGGTTCCCTTTGCATCGAAATTGCCCACGCTCTGTGCGGCAAAGCGCCTGTTGATAGACAGGTTCTCCATACTTCCTTTTTAGATGCTGATGGGTCAACCATAGACCACGGCCTGCTGTTGTACTTTGCCAATCCGAAATCCTACACAGGTGAAGATGTGCTGGAGCTGCAGGGCCATGGTAGCCCTGCGGTAATGAACCTGTTACTGACCAGAGTCCTGTCTTTGGGCGCACGTATGGCACGCCCCGGTGAATTTACCGAACGCGCTTTTCTGAATGACAAGCTCGATCTGGCACAGGCAGAAGCTGTTGGTGATCTCATCGCAAGCAGTAGTCATGCGTCCGCCCGTGCAGCGGTTCGATCCTTGTCTGGTGTTTTCTCTGAACAGATTTATTCAATAAACAAAGAACTCACTGACCTGCGAGTTTATATAGAAGCTGCCCTCGATTTCGCTGAAGAGGAAATCGATTTTCTATCAAGTGGTGAGCTGCAATCCAGAGTGGAAAATTTACAACTGCGATTCGCTGAGTTAAAAAAACAGGTCAAACACGGTCGAGTGTTAAGAGAAGGGATCAGTGTTGTTATAGCCGGCGCTCCCAATGCTGGTAAATCAAGTTTATTGAATTGTCTGAGCGGAGAGGATTCAGCGATAGTCACACATGTTGCAGGAACCACACGTGATGTGTTGCGTGAGCTGATTCAGATCGATGGTATGCCTGTCAGAATAATCGATACTGCCGGGCTTCATCAGAGTGATGATCCTGTAGAACAGGAAGGTATCAAGCGTGCTCTTGCAGAGATGAAGCAAGCCAATAGAATTTTGTGGCTAGTTGATTCGGCTTCGGATCAGCTTGCAGCAGCAACACTTGATAAGCAGTTTTTGTCCAGTGCAATGCGAAGCGCAATGCTTGGCGAGGAAACTGAAAAATGGGCTGCAGATGTACCCGTTGATCTGGTTTTGAATAAGTGTGATTTGACGGGCGAGCCGGCAACGATAACCAAGGTGGGTGAGAACGTCGTGATCAGCTTGTCAGCCAAGACTGGAGAGGGCGTCGAGCTATTGAAAACACATCTGAAAGAGGTTGCCGGTTTTGTCGACGATAATGAAGGGAGTTTTATAGCTCGTAGCAGACACCTGGATGCAGTACAAAGAGCCTCGGTTTCGATTTCTGCGGCTCTCAAACAAATGCATCTGGGTAACGCCGAACTTGCTGCTGAAGACTTTCGTCTTGGACAAGATGCCTTATCTGAAATTACTGGTGAATTTTCCAGTGATGATTTGCTCGGCGAAATATTCTCCAGTTTTTGTATTGGTAAATAATCCAAAGAACCAGTGAAAGCCAGACCACTTCAATTGGTGTCAGTTCTGATTTTATGCATGTCACTGACTGGCATTGTCAAGGCTGATTATGAGTTGATTCAATATTCAGTCATAGCGACGACTGCGGAAGAACTTTTCGATCAATTCAAAACGCAGAGTCCTTCAGCCAGTGTGGGGCAAACGACCAGTGAGCGTCTGCTGCGACGAACATTAAAGCAGACTCGCATAATCAATCCTCTTCAACAAAATGGATACGAAGAGCAGATATGTGAAGTGGAAATGATAGAGTTCTCCCAGCACATCACCATCCACATGCCACTTTGGCTGAACAAGGAAAGCGCAACATTTTGTCTGCAAGACAATTATGATCAACTGTGGGATCAGGTGTTAGCTCATGAAGTAAGACACTACGAGATTTATCGCGCACTGGATACAGCAGTTGAAAGGCAGTTGATGAATATTGCGCCGCAAAAAAGCTGTGATTTGCTGAATACGCTAATTGATCAGCGCTACAACAATATGGTGGAAATTAATGAAAAACTGCAAGATGAATTTCACCGAGTAGCGCCACGGCTTGAGTTGAAAGCCTGTCGGTAATTAAATCAGTGTCCCAAACCACGCGCTACCATCAAGGTCAAATCATCAACGTGGCCGGTTTCCTTTTTCATTGACTCAAGGCAAAGTTGGCGAAGTTGTTCAGCCTGATTTTGCGTGGGGCCTTTGCGAATGATTTCGGTGATGTGTTCCAGCAATAAATTGTCGGTCAAGCCGTCGCTGCAAAGCAGCACCGTATCAAATTTCGAGAGGGTTATAGGGGCACCAATTTCAATTCTCATCTCCTCGGTACCAACCAAATTAAAAACCAGATGACGTTCGTCACTACTGGTTGCAGCTTCTGGCTCCAGTAAGCCCGCTTCTATACCCAGCGCGACAGGCGAATGAGAAAGCGTTTGTAGTTTTAGCAGACCACGCTGACCAGTGATAATGGCTGATGAATCTCCGACATGATAAGGCCTTACTATATTGTCCTGTATTTCCAGCACTGTGATGGTGGTAGCTGAACCTTTTCCTTCCAACAGTAATTGACGATTGCACTCTTCAATTGCATTAAGAATCGGCTCACGTAAATTCTGTGCATCAACACTGTCTTTTTGCAGAGCCGTGATAAGACAATCGATTTGCAAAGCTGAAGCATAGTCACCCAAAGCATGGCCACCCGCACCGTCGGCCACTGCCAGTACACCTGATCGAGGGCCAAGCTCCATTGCCATGCAGGAGTCTTCATTGTGACTTTGTTTATCGGCACTTCGAGTAGAGCTCCAGACGCAATGGCTATTCAGAAAAGTAAAGTGATCTACAATATCCGTTTCTTTCTGAACCACTCGGGTCTGGGGTTTTGTTTGATTTTGCAGACCTACCATTCGAGGTTTTCCAAATACGCAGTCAGTTGTATTGCGTCAGTAAAATTTTCGAGGATCAGGTTTTTCTTTAATCCACGGCAAAGATGTTTTATTGGCTGCGGTTGATTGCGGTAATGCTTTTTTCCGCCGGTGATTTCGTATAACAGAGTAATGATATCAATCACATCATCACGAAGCTTGGTACTGCTCGGCTTACCCCAGTAGTACATATCAAGCAGTTTCAGATCAATATTCAGGCCATGTCGTACAACGATTATATTATCGGTATGCAAATCGCCGTGATATTCACCCAATTTGTGAATCTGGGACATGCCACGGGCCAGGGCATAGATGATATGCAGAGCTTCATACGGGGGCAAACGCTTGCCAGGTCTTCTGACAACCAATTCTGATAACAGTTCGCCTTCGACAAATTCGGATATCAACGCAAACACGCTGCATCCTTTGACCTTTAGTGACTCCTCGGTGTGATAGCGAACCACCATGGAGCAATGTCGAAGTTTGTGCAGCTTGCGGGCATAGGCAAGCACTGCCCGATGGTTGCTGTCCCGATGGGGATAAAACAGTTTTGCCGCGTGTTCGATACCTGAGCGCGATTCCCGAACTTTGTAAACCTCACCTTCCCAGCCCTCACCGACCTTTTCGACAACCTCGTATTTGCCGGCGATTTTTCGTCCAGCCTCTAACTCAAAAGACTTGAGGCGGATTTTACGTGTTGGTGTTTTTACGTTTGGCATGGCCTGCTTGGCAACTGGCTGGACTGTGAACCAGATCCGCGAATTTGCAGCGCACGCTAACCTGTTAATACTGAGTCGTCAATGGATGCTGTTAAACTATTCACTTTGGGCTCACTGTTCGTGGGCCTGTTGCGTAATTTCAGCCGGAATGGCCCATATGGATTTTCCAGATAGATACGATGTCATAGTGGTCGGTGGCGGCCACGCCGGTAGTGAAGCTGCTCTGGCAGCGGCCCGTGCCGGAGCCAGCACATTATTGCTGACTCACAATATGGAAACGCTGGGGCAAATGAGTTGCAACCCGGCTATTGGCGGTATAGGAAAGGGTCATCTGGTAAAAGAGATCGACGCACTGGGTGGTGTAATGGGTATGGCTGCAGATGCCGCTGCCATTCATCTCCGCACACTCAACGCGCGCAAAGGCCCCGCTGTCCGCGCTACCCGCGCGCAGGCAGACCGTAACCTGTACCGTGTCGCTATCCGTTCCGCGCTTGAGAATCAGTCGGGACTGACGCTGTTTCAGCAGGGTGTGGATGATCTGATCGTTGAAAACGGAATGGCTGCGGGCGTGGTGACCGAGCTCGGTGTGCGTTTTTATGCCAGTGCAGTGGTACTGACTGTGGGGACGTTCCTGGCCGGTAAAATTCATGTCGGGCAAAGTAACAGTTCAGCCGGGCGCGCAGGAGATCCGCCATCGCAGGCATTGGCGGCACGCCTTCGCGAACTGCCTTTCAATGTAGCGCGACTGAAAACCGGCACACCGCCTCGAATCGATGGCAGAAGCATAGATTACAGCGATTTGCAGGCACAGCCGGGTGATGAGCCAAGGCCGGTTTTTTCGTATCTGGGCTGTCACGAACAACACCCACGTCAGGTGGTTTGTCACATCACCCATACCAATGAGAAAACCCACGACATTATTCGCGGGGCACTGGATCGCTCACCGTTGTTTTCGGGTGAAATCGAAGGAGTAGGGCCGCGGTATTGCCCGTCTATTGAAGATAAAGTGGTGCGCTTCGCCGACAAGGATTCTCACCAGATTTTTATCGAACCAGAGGGCTTGTCCACTCACGAAATTTATCCCAACGGGATCTCGACCAGCCTGCCATTTGATGTGCAATTGGACTATGTCCGCTCAATCAAGGGGTTTGAACGCGCTCATATCACTCGCCCCGGGTATGCGATCGAGTATGACTTTTTTGATCCTCGTGGTTTGTACGCCTCACTAGAGACTCGGGCCATGCCTCAGCTCTTTTTCGCTGGTCAGATCAATGGCACGACCGGCTATGAGGAAGCAGCGGCACAGGGGTTGATTGCGGGATTGAATGCAGCGCGCAAGGTGGCTGGGCAGCCCGCCTGGACACCTCGTCGCGATGAAGCCTACATAGGGGTGCTGGTCGATGATCTCATCTCCCGTGGCACCAATGAGCCTTACCGCATGTTCACCAGTCGAGCTGAGTACCGTCTGTTATTGCGCGAGGATAACGCGGATCTGAGGCTTACTCCCAAAGGTCGCGAGTTGGGGCTGGTTGATGATCGTCGCTGGAAGTGGTTTGAGCAAAAAACGCATGCCATCGAATCCCTGCAAAATACCTTGAGCAAATCGGTGTTGCATCCGGGCACTGCAGGGGCCGAGCGTTTGCGCGAGAGTGCAGGTGTCAGTCTGTCTCGTGAAAAACATGCAACTGAACTACTGAAGATGCCTGAAATTTCGCTTCGCCCCTTGCTCGATGCCACTGGCTTGTCTGTGCCGGTGATCGAAGGAGTTCACGATACGACTTCAGTGGCTTATCTGTTGCCACCTGACAGTACCAGGCTTGCCAGCAGGGTGGCTGAACAGGTTTCAGAACAGGTAGAGATTCAAGCCAAATATGCGGGCTATCTGAATCGACAGAAAGATGACATCGAACGCTCAGCCAGACAACAGGAGATCGCGTTGCCGGAACAGTTTGACTATGGTGTCGTCACAGGCCTGTCGAACGAAATCCGGCAGAAGCTGGATGAGATGCAGCCTCAAACCATTGGCCACGCCTCGCGCATACCGGGCATGACTCCGGCCGCTATTTCGCTATTGCTGGTGCACCTGAAAAAGGCTGCCGTTAGAACCCGGCCCAGCCGGGAGCAGGCTGTTTGAGCTGAACAATCGTTGTCAAATAGCGCATTGCCGTCAACACAAATTCGTTTAACCACCATGCCTCCCTCAGACGATAGCCATTCCGGTGCTGCCGAGTCGCGACGCCAGGCCTTGTTGCAGTCACTCCGTGACGGTCTTGAGCAGATGGAGTTGAAGGTTACTGAGGAGCAACAACAGTCGATGATCGACTATGTGTTGTTACTTGAGCGCTGGAACAAGATTCATAACCTGACAGCCATTCGACGGGCCGAACAAATGATCAGCCGGCATTTGCTCGATAGCCTTACCGTTATTCCCTTTCTGCGCGGCAATTCCATTATCGATGTGGGCAGTGGTGCCGGATTGCCCGGAATACCGCTATCCATCACCAACCCTGAACTAAATTGCCTGATGGTGGATCGTAGTCAGCGCAAAACATTGTTTGTGCAGCAGGCTGTTGCGACACTAAAGCTGGCAAATGCCTCGGTCATGCACTCACGTGTAGAAAATCTGCAATTACCTACCGCTAATGGCGTTGTCGCGAGGGCATTTTCGTCACCAGTTGATATAATCAACAGTTGTAGGCATATGTGTAACCCTGGCGGTGTGATGATCTTTATGATGGGTCATGTGTCCAACCAGTTTGAACAGCTGCCTGATGATTTTCGGCTCGATGCCGTACATAAGGTTTCCGTAGCAGGCTCAGACGCCACCCGGCATATCGCCGTTTGCAGTCATTCGGAATAATTCTCGTCACCATCGGCATGCAAACGCCGCACAGTCAATACAGAGCATGGGCAAACTGATAGCCGTTGCAAACCAGAAAGGCGGAGTGGGTAAAACCACGACCTGCGTCAATCTGGCTGCCAGCCTGGCAAGCATGAACAAGCGGGTCCTATTGGTCGATCTTGACCCTCAAGGCAATGCGACCATGGGCTGTGGAGTGGACAAGTTCACTGTCGAGCTCACTGTCTATGACCTGCTGGTTGAACAGCAGGCCCTGCAGGATATTGTGTTGCCGACCCAGCATGAGGGTTGTTTTGTGTTGCCGGCCAATGCGGAGCTGACGGCTGCGGAAGTTGAGCTGATGGAGCTTGATCAGCGAGAGCAACGCTTGAAGACAGCGCTTGCTGGTGTACGAGACAGCTTTGATTTTATCCTGATCGACTGTCCACCTTCGCTGAATATTCTGACCTTGAACGCGTTTGTTGCAGCTGATAGCGTGCTGGTGCCAGTGCAGTGTGAATACTATGCATTGGAGGGATTATCAGCGTTACTGCAGACAATCGAGGATGTTCGCGATTCAGTCAATCCGGATCTGGCCATTGAGGGCCTGCTGCGAACGATGTTCGATACCCGTAACAAGCTTGGAAACGACGTCTCCGATCAGCTGCAACAGCACTTTGGAGATCAGGTTTTCAGAACCCTTATTCCTCGTAATGTTCGTCTGGCAGAAGCTCCCAGCCATGGCCAGTCCATTGTTGGTTATGATAAATCCTCACGCGGGGCGCTGGCCTATTTGGCATTGGCAGGAGAACTGATTAGAAACCAGCCACGTCACACCTTATCCCAAAGCTCCAGCAGCCGATCTGATTCAGAGCCTTCTGGCAGTGGCAGTCAAGCCCCGCAGGCTCCTGCTGCTGACAGGGATGCCTCGCTTTCTGATCTTTCTACTGTAACTTCGACAGACTGAGTAGCTGAGCATGGCAAAGAAAGGCGGGTTGGGAACCGGGGTCAATACCTTGCTGCGTGGCTCGGCGTCGCAGCGCAAACAGCAAGTCAAGAGAGCAGCTGAACGTGCAGAGCAGCAAGAGCCTGATGTGGTCGACCTCACCGAGGCAGCCTCCGGATCCGGACTGAATACCCGGCAGCAGCCCGGCAAAGAGACCATTAAACAGTCAGCGGCTGCTGCAACACCATCGGCTATCGGCAATTCAGATTCAGCACCGACAGACGGGGCAGGGGGGCAGTTACAACATCTGCCAATCGATAGCATCCAGCGCGGCACCTACCAACCTCGGCAACAGTTTGATGAAGAGGCATTGCTAGAGCTTGCCGACTCGATAACTGCTCAAGGCTTGATTCAGCCAATTTTGGTCAGGCCCTATGCTGGTGGTTATGAGCTGGTTGCCGGTGAAAGGCGCTGGCGAGCGGCCAGGTTGGCCAAGCTGAGCACGATACCCGCATTGGTACGGGAAATCGATGATCAGTCGGTGGCGTCAGTGGCTTTGATCGAGAACATCCAGCGTAAAGACCTGAATCCATTGGAAGAAGCTCATGCTCTGCAGCGATTGCAGGCAGAATTCAGCATGACCCACGAAGCCGTTGCGCAGTCTATCGGCCGCTCTCGGGCCGCTGTTACCAACTTGTTGCGTCTGCTCGATCTTGGCGATGAGGTAAAACAGCTGTTACTGGATGGTGAACTTGATATGGGACATGCCCGCGCGCTGCTGGGAGCGCCGGTTTCGCAGCAATACGAGCTGGCGCTACAGGTCATCAAACGTGGCCTGTCCGTACGCGCCACCGAAAAACTGGTCAGAGAACTTCGCTCTGGTGAACGATCGACCGGCAAACGGGGTTCAAGCAAAGAAGTTGATCCCGACATCGCCGCCTTGCAGCGCGATCTTGGTCAGAAGCTGGCGGCCCGGGTCGAGATTCATCACAAGGAAGGTGGCGCTGGAAAACTCGAAATCAGTTACAACAGTCTCGATGAGCTCGAAGGAATTCTCGGTCATATCAAATAAAACACCATAAGTTGGTAAAGCGGTCTCCGATTTGCTTGACGGTTTTTTACATCGAAACTATACTTCCGGCCATTAGCTCCAAGGCTTGCGTGTCGTTCAGGTTTCGACAACCCCCACCCTTGAAAAATGAGCTCAAAAAGATCCTGGATTTAACCGGTAATTATTGATGTCGCGGACAGACCGCCTGAAGATTGTGCGGCTGTTACTGCTGTGTCAGCTTGCCGGAACTGTTGTATTGTCAGTTATCGCCCTCAGTTTTGGGCTTACAGCCGCGTACTCGGTATTACTGGGTGGGCTGATCTGTCTATTGCCCAACTGTTATTTTGCATATCGGGCGTTCAAATTCCAGGGAGCCAGGGCGGCGCGCGATATCGTGCGGTCGTTTTACGTGGGTGAGGCGGGAAAACTCCTGTTGACGGCAATCCTGTTTGCGGTTGTCTTCTCCAGTGTCAAACCGATCAACGCCCTAGCCATATTTCTCGGGTTTGGGGCTGTACAAATGATCCAGTGGTTGGTCCCTTTTATGCAAAGCACAAACAAGAATTGAGATGACATTCTGAAGTTATGGCCAGTAACGCACCCACACAGTCAGAATATATCCAGCATCACCTGCAAAACCTGGTGGTCGGATTTCACCCTGAAAACGGATTCGGCATCGCGCATGGCGCTGCTGAAGCCAAGGCAATGGGCTTTTGGGCACTCCATATAGATTCCCTGTTCTGGGCAATCCTGCTGGGCTCGCTTTTCTGCTGGTTGTTCAAGAAAGCCGCAGACAATATCACCACCGGTGTGCCCGGCAAATTGCAGAACTTTGTCGAAATGATCGTCGAGTTCGCTGACGGGAGTGTCAAAGAGACCTTCCAGGGCAAGAGTGATCTGATCGGTCCGTTGGCGCTCACCATATTTGTCTGGGTATTTCTGATGAACCTGATGGATCTGGTGCCTGTTGATCTGATCCCGCGTATTACCGAAGCCATGGGTATCCCTTACATGAAGGTCGTACCCACCACCGACGTCAACATGACGCTGGGTATGTCTCTGTCAGTATTCGCCCTGATTATTTTCTACAGCATCAAGATCAAAGGTGTGTCAGGCTTCGCGGCTGAGCTTGCGCTGCAACCTTTCAGCAGCGACAACAAGATCATCAAAATCCTGTTTATTCCGGTCAACCTGCTGCTGGAAGGGGTTGGTCTTATCGCGAAACCGATTTCTCTGGCTCTTCGATTGTTCGGAAACCTGTACGCCGGTGAACTAATTTTTATCCTGATTGCTCTGCTACCTTGGGGGATTCAGTGGGCCTTGTCCGTTCCTTGGGCGATATTCCACATCCTCGTTATCGTGTTGCAGGCATTCATTTTCATGATGCTTACCATTGTTTATCTAAGCATGGCTCACGAACATCACTAAGCTTGTATTGATTGTTTTTTTAGTAGTTCAATTTTAACCAACACAAATATTTTGGAGTAATAATGGAAACTGTAGTCGGCTCAACCGCAATCGCTGTAGCACTTTTAATTGGCATGGGCGCACTGGGCACCGCTATCGGTTTTGGTCTGCTGGGCGGTCGCTTTCTGGAAGGTGTTGCACGCCAGCCGGAAATGGCTCCGATGCTTCAGGTCAAAATGTTTATCGTCGCAGGCCTGCTCGATGCTGTAACCATGATCGGCGTAGGTATCGCACTGTTCTTCACATTCGCTAACCCGTTCCTTGGTCAACTGACATAAACGGGCCTGTCGCCAGCAGGAGAAAGACGTGAATTTAAATGCAACATTATTAGGCCAGATGATATCGTTCGCGATATTTACCTGGTTCTGCATGAAGTACGTATGGCCACCGGTCATGGCTGCGCTTAACGAACGTCAGGCAAAAATAGCTCAGGGTCTGGCTGATGCAGAGCAAGGCGCGCAGCGCCGGGCTGAAGCTGAAGACGAGATCAATCAGATGCTGACCGATGCCAAGGCTCAGGCGGCTGAAATCGTTGCTGCCGCTCAAAAGCGCGGTAATGAAATCATCGAGGAGTCCAAAGACGGAGCCCGTTCGGAGGGTGAACGTCTGAAAGCATCGGCACAGGCCGAGATTGATCAGGAAGTCGTTTCCGCGCGGGAATCCTTGCGCCAGCAAGTCAGCAGCATTGCTGTCGATGGGGCTAGCAAGATTCTCGGCACTGAAATCGATGCTTCATCTCATGCCAAGGTTCTTGATGATCTGGTCTCTCAAATTTAACTTGGGTGAATATAACTTGGGCAAATTTAGCCTGGGTGAATATAGCTTGGGTAAGCTTGGATTGGCCAAAATGGGATTGGGTAAATTGGGATCCGGCAACATCGGAGCCGGATCGATGGAGAGCTTGCTTGCCTGTGTGGGTTGTGACAACCGTTCGCGATGTGTCGCAGGCATCAAGACTATCGAAGAGGTTATGAATGGCTGATTTCAGAACAGCAGCAAGACCGTACGCAAAAGCCGTTTTTGAAATGGCTCGTGATAGCGGTCAGTATGATGCCTGGGCCGACAGGCTGGGGTTTCTGTCATCTGCAGTGCAGACGCCGGAACTTTCCTCAATGCTTGACTCGCCCAATATCAGTCAGCAGCAGCGCTTTGAAATTATCGAGAAGGTAGCGGCTGACAAGCTGGATGACGGTGGACGTAATTTTGTCCGACTGTTATCAGAGAATAATCGACTCGACCTGTTACCGGATATTGCCGGTATTTTCGAAACACTCAGGGCGGATGCCGAGGGTGAGGTCGAAGCACATGTGACATCCGCTTTTGAACTGGAGCCCGCCCAAAGCGAGAAGATCGCTGCAGCGCTCTCTAAAAGGCTGGATCGCAAGGTAAAAATCGTGAGTAGTGTCGACAAGGACCTGATTGGCGGAGCAATCATCAAGGCCGGTGATCTGGTTATTGATGGCTCTATCAAGGGGCGTCTTGCCAAGATGTCGCAAAATCTGGAGGCATAAGCCTCACTGCCTGCAAACCTGTAAAGCAGGTTTGCATCTCCTGCAGAGGTCTCTGTAGAAGCAATAAGGCCAGAATTTTCGACCGCTTTGATAGCGACGTTACAGAATACAGTTTCCAGAGGAATCCAAGAATGCAACTCAACCCATCTGAAATCAGTGAACTGATCAAGGAACGCATCGGCAATTTTGAAGCCGCTGCTGAAGCACGCACAGAAGGCACAATCGTCAGCCTGAATGACGGGATCGTCCGAATTCACGGCCTCTCTGATGTTATGTCGGGTGAGATGATCGAATTTGATGACGGTCTGTACGGTCTTGCACTCAACCTGGAACGTGACTCGGTTGGTGCGGTTGTACTCGGTGACTACGAAAACCTTTCTGAAGGTGATCGTGTTCGCTGTACTGGTCGCATCCTTGAAGTGCCGGTAGGCGAAGCGCTTTTGGGTCGAGTGGTTGACTCGCTGGGTACGCCAATCGACGGCAAAGGCCCTATCGAAGCGACTCAAACCTCTCCCATCGAGAAGGTTGCTCCCGGGGTAATCGAACGAAAATCAGTTGATCAGCCGGTACAAACCGGATTGAAATCAATCGATGCGATGGTACCGGTCGGGCGTGGCCAACGAGAACTTATCATCGGTGACCGCCAGACTGGTAAAACCGCTGTTGCAATCGATGCGATCATCAACCAGAAAGGCACTGGCATTAAATGCGTCTATGTTGCCATCGGCCAGAAACAATCCACGATCGCAAACGTTGTTGCCAAGCTGGAAGAGCACGGCGCACTTGAGCACACCATCATTGTGGCGGCTGGTGCTTCTGACTCGGCAGCGATGCAGTACATCGCGCCTTATTCGGGCTGCAGCATGGGAGAGTACTTCCGTGATATCGGGCAGGACGCACTGATCGTATATGATGATCTGACCAAACAAGCCTGGGCCTATCGTCAGGTTTCACTGCTGCTGCGTCGTCCGCCGGGTCGTGAAGCGTATCCGGGTGACGTTTTCTATCTTCACTCCCGTCTGCTGGAACGTGCAGCTCGTGTTAACGCCGACTACGTGGAAAAGTTCACCGACGGTGCTGTCAAAGGCCAAACCGGTTCATTGACCGCTTTGCCTATCATCGAAACACAGGCCGGTGACGTATCGGCATTCGTACCGACCAACGTTATCTCGATCACTGACGGTCAGATATTCCTCGAAACTGATTTGTTCAACGCTGGTATCCGTCCTGCCATCAACGCGGGTCTGTCGGTATCACGAGTTGGTGGTGCAGCGCAGACCAAAATCATCAAGAAGCTTGGTGGTGGTGTTCGACTGGCACTCGCGCAGTATCGAGAGCTGGCGGCGTTTGCCCAGTTTGCATCGGATCTTGACGACACCACCCGAGCGCAGCTCGAGCGTGGTCAACGAGTGACTGAATTAATGAAGCAGGCCCAGTACGCGCCATTGTCCATTGCTGAAATGGGTGTGTCTCTCTATGCGGCGAACGAAGGCTTTCTTGATGATGTCGATGTCACCAAAATTGTTGATTTCGAAGCAGGTTTGCATGCGCATATGCGTAGCAACCACGGTGACTTGCTGGAGCAGGTCTCTGAAAATGGTGATTGGGATGACAACATCGAAGCAGCATTCAAGAGCGGTATAGAAGCGTTCAAGGCGAACGGAACCTGGTAAGCACCAGGGTATAGCAAGCTTAAGTTACCGGGATTGAATCATGGCAAGCGGTAAAGAAATACGCACACAGATCAAGAGTATTCAAAATACTCAAAAGATCACCAAAGCGATGGAGATGGTCGCGGCCAGCAAAATGCGCAAGGCGCAGGATCGCATGGCAGCCAACCGTCCGTACGCTACCAAAATGCGTAGCGTTGTCGGTCACATAGCATCGGCCAATATTGAATATCACCACCCCTATCTGATGGATCGCCCTGATGTTAAGCGGGTCGGGTACATTGTGGTATCAACGGATCGTGGTCTTTGCGGTGGTCTGAATACCAACTGCTTCAAGGCTGCGGTGGCCTCAATGCGTGATTGGCAGGACAAGGGTGCCGAGATCGATGTTGTGACCATTGGACGCAAGGCGGCAGGTTTTTTTGCGCGGATCGGCAGCAACATGGTCGGGCAGGTAGAAGGCCTTGGTGATGCTCCGGAGCTGCAAAAGCTGATTGGTACGATCAAAATTATGCTTGATGCCTATGACGAAGGGCGACTGGACCGCTTGTACATCGTCGAGAATGAATTTGTAAACACCATGACGCAGACCCCTCGTGTTACGCAGCTGCTGCCGGCCGAACCTGATGTCGACGAAAAGCTGGGTCACCACTGGGATTATATTTACGAGCCGGATTCCAAAACAGTGGTCGATCACATCATGACACGTTATGTGGAGTCACTGGTTTATCAGTCGGTCGTCGAAAATGTTGCATGTGAAATGTCGGCACGAATGCTGGCGATGAAAAATGCATCAGACAATGCCGGGGATTTTATCTCCGAGTTACAAACAAAATACAACAAGGCACGCCAGGCAGCGATCACTCAGGAAATTTCAGAGATCGTTGGTGGTGCAGCCGCGGTCTAGATTTACAGTCCAGGGTCTCCCTGACTGACAACCAATTTTAATTAGCTCAGGTTTCCGCCAGGCGGAACAGTAGAGGAACGAAGATGAGTTCTGGAAGCATAGTAGAAGTAATTGGCGCGGTAATCGATGTAGAGTTTCCGCGCAATGCCGTACCAAAAACCTATGACGCATTAACCGTCGATGGCACTGAAATCACGTTGGAAGTGCAGGGTCAGTTGGGTGATGGTGTTGTCAGAACCATTGCGATGGGTACCTCTGAAGGTATCAAACGCGGCCTGAACGTGCAGAATACCGGCGCACCAATTTCCGTACCGGTAGGTCAGGCGACACTGGGTCGAATCATGGATGTACTCGGTCGCCCGATTGATGAAGCGGGTCCGATCGCGACTGAAGATCGTATGCCGATCCACCGCCAACCCCCCAGCTATGCTGAGCAAGCGGGTAGTACCGAGCTGCTCGAAACCGGCATCAAGGTCATCGACTTGCTTTGCCCGTTTGCAAAAGGCGGAAAGGTTGGTTTGTTCGGTGGTGCGGGTGTTGGCAAGACCGTAAATATGATGGAGCTGATTCGAAACATTGCTATCGAACACTCGG
>CALFCE010000238.1 GCA_937951215.1 uncultured Granulosicoccaceae bacterium | reverse complement strand
GTACATAGTAACAGTTTATTTCAGATCAGTAGATGCTCTTAACCCTATCAGTACTAACAATAATATCCCTCACAAGAGCTCGCAGATGAAAGTCCTGATAATTGGCAATGGCGGCAGGGAACATGCCCTGGCCTGGAAGGTTTCCTCAAGTCCCCGCGTGAAGCAGGTTTTTGTCGCACCGGGAAACGCTGGCACCGCATTGCTGGGTGGCATTGAAAATGTCGATATCGCGGCTACTGATATCGAAACACTCTGTGTATTCGCAGCAGATCATGCTGTCGATTTGACTATTGTCGGTCCAGAAGTACCGTTGGTTAACGGCATTGTTGATCATTTTGAAAGCAAAGGCTTGAAGATTTTCGGCCCCAGAGCTGCTGCTGCACAGCTCGAGGGGAGCAAGTCATTTTGCAAGGATTTTCTGGCCCGTCATTCAATCCCCACCGCCGCGTTCCAGTCATTTGATCAACTTGATCAAGCTCTGGACTACCTGCATTCCGTTGGTGCTCCGATTGTCATCAAAGCTGATGGGCTCGCTGCTGGAAAAGGGGTGGTTGTAGCGATGTCCGTTGCCGAAGCTGAAAAAGCGATTACGGATATGCTGTCAGGCAATGCGCACGGCGAAGCGGGTCACCGGGTTGTCATCGAGGAATTCATGCAAGGCGAGGAAGCGAGCTTTATTTGTCTGGTCGGTCAACAGCAGGTAGTGGCATTCGCTTCATCACAGGATCACAAAGCGCGCGATGAAGGCGACCGAGGGCCCAATACCGGAGGTATGGGTGCTTACTCGCCTGCACCCGTGATAGATGATGCGGTACACCAACATATCCTGGCAGATATTATTCAACCAACGGTTGATGGCCTGGCAAGCGACGGAACCCCTTTCACCGGTTTCCTCTACGCAGGGCTGATGATCGAGAACGGCCGAGCGCGGGTAGTAGAATATAACGTCAGAATGGGCGATCCGGAAACACAGCCCCTGCTCATGCGGCTGCAAAGTGATCTGGTCGATCTTTGTCTGGCTGCACTTGATGGCACTTTGGATAAACAACAACTGCAATGGTCGTCACAGTATGCCGTCGGCGTCGTATTGGCTGCCGGAGGCTATCCCGGAGCTTACAGCACCGGCTCCGAGATCAGTGGAATCGATGAAGCCGCTGCGGGCGACTGTCAGGTGTTTCATGCTGGAACCCGGCTTGAAGACGATGCAGTAGTGACTGCCGGGGGACGGGTACTTTGTGTCGTCGGGATGGGCGACAGTTGTGGTGCCGCTCAACAGGCCGCTTATCAAGGCGTCGACAAGATTTCCTGGGACAAGGTCTACTGCAGGCGAGACATAGCGTATCGTGCTGTAGAACGCGAAACCTGAATCTTCGCTTCGAAAGCGCTAGTCAGCGCTTCATCGCATCGAAAAATTCGTCGTTGGTTTTGGTTTGTTGCAGACGCCCCAACAAGAATTCGACCGCTTCGATCTCGTCCATGCCATGAATGAATTTGCGTAATATCCAGGCTTTCTGAAGCTCTTCCTGTCCCATCATCAATTCTTCGCGTCGGGTGCCGGAACGATTAATATTGATGGCCGGGAATACACGCTTTTCAGAAATTCTGCGATCAAGATGCAGCTCCATATTACCGGTGCCTTTGAATTCTTCGTAGATAACTTCATCCATTTTCGAACCGGTATCTACCAGAGCCGTGGCGATAATGGTCAGACTGCCACCCTCCTCGATATTCCGTGCCGCGCCGAAGAAACGCTTGGGTCGGTGTAAGGCATTTGCATCAACACCACCTGTCAGCACCTTACCCGACGAGGGAACAACGGTGTTGTAGGCGCGAGCAAGACGCGTAATAGAGTCGAGCAGAATGACAACATCTTTTTTGTGCTCAACCAGTCGCTTTGCTTTTTCTATAACCATTTCCGCAACCTGTACATGGCGGCTGGCTGGTTCATCAAACGTACTGGATATCACTTCACCCTGTACCATGCGCTCCATTTCGGTCACTTCTTCAGGCCGTTCATCAATCAGCAATACGATCAGGTAACACTCAGGCTGATTGGCAGCAATACTTTGCGCAATGTTTTGCAGCATCAGAGTCTTACCTGCCTTCGGCGGAGACACCAGCAAACCACGTTGGCCTTTACCTATTGGAGCTGCAAAGTCGATAATGCGAGCAGTGATGTCTTCTGTGCTGCCGTTGCCCCGCTCCATTTTCAAGCGTTCATTGGCATGCAAGGGTGTCAGGTTTTCAAACAGCACCTTGTTGCGAGCCTGTTCAGGCGGGCCAAAATTTATTTCATCAACTTTCAGCAGTGCAAAGTATCTTTCACCTTCTTTCGGGGGACGGATCTTGCCGAATATGGTGTCACCTGTCCGCAGGCTGAAACGCCTGATCTGGCTCGGTGACACATAAATATCGTCCGGGCCCGCCAGATAGGAACTATCCGCCGATCGCAGAAACCCGAAACCGTCTTGCAGTATTTCGAGCACCCCGCCGCCGTAGATATTTTCGCCTTTCTTCGAGTGCGCCTTCAGGATCGAAAAGATAATGTCCTGTTTGCGCTGTCGAGCGACGTTGTCGACCCCGATTGACTGAGCAATTTCAATCAGCTCGGTTGGATTCTTCTTCTTGAGATCAGTTAGGTTCATAACCTGATTGACGGAAGGTTTGGAGATATTTTTTGTTGGATTCGCCACAGCAATTAGAGCGGGTAAGGTTAGTTAATTGGATTTAAATATCAGCAGGCCTGATTGGAGGTTGCTGCCGAAGCCTAGTTTCCAGCTTAGTTTTTGGGATTTAATTTCAGGGAATTACTGATTGATTTCGATGAGCTGGATCTTATATTTGTTGGCCTCAGACCTGCCAACCGATCTGCCACGGATCTTCCAGATCAAGCGATTCGACAACATCGCGCAACTGACATTTAAGATCTGACCGCCTAATGGCGAAGCTACAATTCCGATGCACCTGATGCTAACGGTTCCGAGACTAACGCTGAATACCGGTTTTACCAGTTCAGCAGTATTCTGGGTTTGACCGAAGCAGAGTTTACCTAAAACAGTATATTCTGCAAATCGCCGCGTGGGTTAAAAGAGAACATCCCGGATCCGGCTCATGATATTGAACCAGTGGTAGGAAATCTAGCACGCCTTTCTGCTTTGGTCCAGTCTGGCTGCCCGGTAAATCAAAAATCCTCGAAGCACCGGCGTCCGTACATCACATATTACCCAGTTCTGCAGCAAAAGGCGTACCAGAAGTACGGCGTCTATTTGAATGATGCGAAGCGACTCACTCTTGAGGCACTCAGGTTTAGCGGCGCAATCGAGGTTTTTCCAGGAATCAGCGCCGCGCCACCGAGGCTGGCTTCAGGTATTTTGGCTGATGAACTCTTCGAGCTGCGACTTGGAAAGCGCTCCGATTTTCATTGATTCTACTTCCCCACCCTTGAAAATCATCATGGTAGGCAAGCTTCTGACACCGTATTTCGGGGAAGTGTTTGGGTTT
>CALFCE010000237.1 GCA_937951215.1 uncultured Granulosicoccaceae bacterium | reverse complement strand
TCAATTTCTTTTTCTGTCACCGTGATGGAATCCTGTACTTCGCGCCGTACCAGCCTCGAAAGCAGGATCTCATGCGCGATGCTGTCGCGGTAATGTGAGTAGTTAAAGCCCTGGCTTTGCAGCTGTTCCCGGAATTCAAAGCTGTTCATGTTATTACCCGATGCGACCTTCTCAATGGCTCGATTAACCGCCGCCTGGTCAACTTCGATACCAGCCTGATTTGCTCTTTGCCTCTGTATTTCCCGGTTTACCAGCCGGTCCAATACCAGTTTGTCCAGCTCCGCCTTGGGAGGAATGGTCTGTCGTGCTGATTTTGCCTGCAGGGTCAGAAAAAACACTTCAGCCTCCAGATCACTTTGCAGCACCACACCGTCGTTAACGATTGCGACGATCTCATCCAGCACGACATCGGCGGCGTTTGAATGTCCTGCGATCAACGTGCCCAGCAGGCAGATAACAACGCTGGTCAGGCGGATGCGGCGTGACGCCGTTGTCGGCCGGCACGGTGGATATTTATATGATTCAGGTTTCAGGTTCATGGCAATTATTGGTTACCCGCTGGAGCGATGAGGGTTGAGTATCTGATGGTCTCCGCCCAGGTTTATCCACTTGGTTTAATCGGCGTTTAATCGGCTTGGGTTAATCTGCCTGGGTTAATAAGCGTCCTGATATCCCAGGACACCGGTTTCCAGCAGCTCCCCGATATTCTCCCCTAAAGGCGCCAGTCCTTTAAGTACAAGTTGTAAATAATAGGTTTTGTCGTGATCGCTGCCGTCATCGGATATATAGCGTCTGGCAGCCAACCGGAATGCCCAACAGCAATCTTCGTATTCGATACCAAGCATACTCTCAATGCTGGTGTCACCGGCCAGAGAGTAGTTCCAGCGCCCTGCAACACGCCAGCTATCTCGAACCGGCCACAAAAAGGACAAATCCAGCTGTTCTGTTTCGGCACTGCTACCGGTGTTAACCAGGCGATGCCCTATATTGAAAATCCGGTCTTTCGCCGGACGATAGCTTAGCAGAGCTGAGCTTCGGACGGTTCGAGTATCGTCAGGATTCCATTGCAGGCTGGTTTTGAAGTTCCAGTCATTATCCAGATCGGCTGAAACCTCAGCGACAAAATCAGACACTTCGCGCTTGTCCACCGCGGTGTTATCCAGCGTCACTCGCCTGTCTGCAAAGTAGAATATCTGACCAAAACTTGCCAGCAGCTGTTCGCGCCCTGTGGGTCCTTCGATCAACCGTGAGGTCAGTGCCAAAGACAGTTGGTTGGCGTCGGCGACGCGGTCGGATCCGGAGAAACGATTTTCACGGAACAATTGCGAAAAGTTGAAATCGAGTTCTGCGCTATCAAATACCGGAATCTGATCCTGGTTCTCATGCGGTACACGTAAATAGAACAAGCGAGGTTCGAGAGTTTGTATTCTGCCTTTGTTATTGATCGCGCGATCAAAAAACAGGCCGGCGTCAACTGACGTTGTGGAGAAGGCGCGGGTTATCTGAGATGGGTTGCCGGCACCAGCGTTGTTGATATCGTAATAGGTATATCGGGTGGTCAGCGTGGGTTTGAAAAACCAGGCCGGGCGGTTGACAGGCCAGCTGATTCTGGGTTGTACATCAAATCTTAAAGCAGTTTTGGATGAATCGCGATCGAAGTAAACCAGCTCGGCGTCCAGATCAGCCTCCGCGCCGAAACGGAGCTTGGGCCAATCGGCATTGAATTTAAATTGTGGAAGTCGCTTATAAGGCCGATCTTCCGCTGCGATTGTCTTGTCAACTGTCTGATAGCTCTGCACACGAGCCAGAAAACTGTAAATTTTGTCGTCGTAGCGCAAATCTGCGCGGCGCTCGAGATGCGATATGCTGGCTATTTGCAGGCTGTCCCCGAGATCCTCAAAGTAGTCCTTGTCCGACACAGCGCTGGCATCGAGCTCGGTCGACCAGTGCTCGCCGAATGACCCGGCATGTCGCAACCTCGAAAAGGTTCGCTGACGTTCCTCGGGTATGCGCTCATCATCATAGAGGTATTCATAGTCCAGCCGCCAATCACCCAGCTTGTTAAGGTAGCGGAATTCGCTCTTTAACTGGGTGCCCCGTTTGGTGGTTATCCGGGGAGTGAAGGTGGCATCAAGATTCGGGCGAATGTTCCAGTACCACGGCATATGCAATTCAAATCCGGTACTCTCGCTGCGCGCCAGAACCGGAGCCAGGAAGCCGGTTTTTCGTTTCGGGCCTATCGGAAAGCTGAAGGTCGGCACGGCAAAAACCGGCACGCCCTGAAAATTCAGTGAGATCCGGTTTGCTGTACCGATACCTTCTTCAGTATCAAGAATGATTTCGCGGGCCTTTATAAACCAGCTTTTGTCGCCGGGTGGACAGGTCGAGTAGGTCGCGTCTTGTAGTTTGAACAACCCCCGGTCATCCCTGACCATCGCGGATGCGTCCCCGGTGGCCCTGTCTTCTTCCCCCAGATTTATTTCGTATTCGGAACGTCCAGTGGCGAAGGTGGATTGGGACAGATCGAACTTTGCGTTGCTGCTGCTGAGCCGAATGCCATTACTCTCGTAGCTCATGTTGCCGGCGATCTCGACTTCGCCGGTTTCTCTGTTGTAGCGTGCATTCTCGGCGATCAGGGTGCGATTCTGGAAGGTAATGCGTGTATCTCCCGTCAGTGTCACCATTCCTTCATCAGTAGACACACTATCAGCTGTAGCTTCCACCGGAGCACTGGGATCAAACGGGATTCTTTCCGAGGGTTGATACACAAAGTCTGGTGGAGCGGGGCATTGGGCAGCCTGCAAGGCGGGACTCGAGACCAGCAGCAATAGGCCAAGGCCCGGAATGCACATCCGGCAACGCGATAGACGGCACCACCCCGACTGCCACCCAGAGCGCAACCCGGACCGCCAACCAGGTCGCTGGCTTGTAGATCTGCCTTTCATCAATGCCGGTCTCTCCGGGCCGGAATGGTCAGGGGTCTGCTTTGTGTAGCTATTGTTTTTATGAGGATTCCGCTTCTGCCGTTGTTGCAGCGTTCTGCCCAATTGTTTGGAGCCCGGTCAAGTCCTGTTTCCAGCCCTGATTTCGCTACAGAGCCAAGTGTTGGGTGGCAATCGCTGCCAGAATGTACTTCAACAGACACTAGGTTTCGCAGACGCATTGGCACCCTGTAAATGATAGCAGTAAACTAAAACAGTCTTGCTGCCGAGTGCTTGTCTTATTGGGGCCGGCTGGTAGATGATGGGTATTAACATGCTGGCAGGTGTTCTCACTCTGCGGCATCTTTCTGGCTCTGCAGATCTGCTGTTGCGGCAGCCAGGTCGGTCCTTTAATGATTGGAGTGCACCTTGACAGAGACTTCTGTTGCAGTATCGACACCGGCCGGCTTGGCAGAGGGTTGGCCTGAGCGGCTGCAGACCGAATTTGAACTGCAGTATATGACAGCTTTGAAGGATTACCTGAAGGCTCGAAAACAGCAGAAACAAGTTATTTATCCACACTCTCGGGACTGGTTCCGGGCTTTCTGTTTGACGCCTTTTGATAAAGTCAATGTGGTGATTCTGGGGCAGGATCCTTACCACGGCCCGGGGCAGGCTCATGGTCTGTCTTTCTCTGTGCCGAAAGGGGTCCGGACACCGCCATCGCTGCAAAATATCTATAAAGAAATTCAGTCAGATTTAAATCTGCCCATCCCTGCGCACGGCTGTCTTGAAAGCTGGGCTGAGCAGGGTGTCTTTTTGCTGAACAGCGTACTGACTGTGGAAGACGGTCGTGCAGCCTCCCATCAGGGCAGGGGCTGGGAGCGCTTTACCGATGCTGTTATCAGGCGCTTGAGCGAAGATGGTCAGCACAGGGTCTTTATGTTGTGGGGTAGCTATGCACAGAAGAAGGGGCAGGTGATTGATTCAAAAGCGCACCTGGTTCTGAAATCTCCCCATCCGTCACCGCTGTCGGCCCATCGTGGATTTCTGGGTTGCAAGCACTTTTCGCAAGCGAACGAGTATCTGCAAAATCAGGGTAAGGCTCCGATAGATTGGAGTGTACCGGCTTAGCCAAGGCAGACCGAAAAAACACTGAGGAATGACCCAGTGACTATGACAACGGGGAGGTATCACGGCGGGTAGAGACCTGATTTTCCCGTCAGAACCCGGAGGAGAATTCTCCGGGTCGAAAGCAGTTGCTGCGGGTCACTCGATGCAGGCCGTCCCTGGCCCGTTGCAGCAATTACCAGTTGTAGCAATTACCAGTTTGATAATTACAAGATTGGCGCAATAACCAGAC
>CALFCE010000236.1 GCA_937951215.1 uncultured Granulosicoccaceae bacterium | reverse complement strand
GCTGTTGGTGTGGCTGATAGTGAGCGGGCGCAAATCCAGACTCAGTCCTCAATACTTGCAAACAGTCGTGTCCCGAGCAGAGATAATCGTGAGACGCAGGTAACAGGCGGCCAGTTTGATTGTGATAGAGGCCTGATTATCGAGGCACTGGAGAGCAATCGGTGGAATCGCAAAGCGGCTGCAAAGCAACTTGGGCTGACCTACCGCCAACTTCGCTACCGGATACAGCAACTAAAGATCGACAAAGACGCCTGAATTGTCATCCTGGTTGCCAAAATTGTCACTTAGTGACACGGCAAGCTTGTCAATGTCACTGCCTGTTTCAAAACTGTAAATCAACTAGTGCCTGAAAATCATTGAATTGAATAATATTTCATTTATACCGGTCACGTATAAATACTCTGGCACAACCTCTGCTCTTAACTACACAACCTAACGGACGATAGCTTCCCCGATAGGTTTGAATAATAACAAATCTATTTTAAATAGAAAATTATCTCTGGAGAGAAATTAAAATGGTTAAGACACAAAAAGGTTTTACATTGATCGAACTGATGATCGTTATCGCTATCATCGGTATTCTGGCAGCTGTAGCAGTACCTCAGTATGGCCAGTACACCAAGCGTGCCAAGTTTGCTGAAGTTATCACAGCAACTGCTGCTGCTAAAACAGCTGTTACCGTTTGCTATCAGGACCGCAACGTCATTGGCGACTGTGACGGTGGCACCAACGGTATCCCAGCTGACATCGCCGGTGGTACTGGTGTAGTTGCTTCACGTACAACTCTGGATGGCGACATCGACGTAGTTGGTGGTGCTCAGGTTGACGGTAAAAACTACAAACTGATCGCTCGTGACAGCGCTAATGCAGTCTTGGCTGGTGGTGCAGAACTGTTCTGGAGCGTTGATGCTACCAGTACTTGTATCGCTGAAAACCTCTGCCGCCAGTAATTTCTGGTTGCTTAAGTTAGCGAAAGAAATAAGCAGGGTCTGACTATCAGGCCCTGCTTTTCCCGTTTTTACAATCACTATTTATAAACCGGAGAAAATCGAACAATGTGTAAACAAAAGGAACAGGGTTTCACACTGATCGAACTGATGATCGTGATCGCTATCATTGGAATTCTGGCGGCAGTCGCAGTTCCGCAGTATGGGATTTATGTCCAGAAGTCCAAATTCAGCGATGTTATCTCATCAACCTTTTCCGCTAAAACAGCTGTTTCAATATGCGCACAGGAGCGAAACGGATTGGCAACATGCACGCCTGGATCTCTTGTCACAAATCATCCCGGTATACCAGCTGACATAGCAACACCACAAGGCTTCATTCAGTCTTTAACCACAGCATCCGGAGTGATTACAGCCACAGGGACATCCGATGTGGGAGATCACACGTATATCCTGACCCCTACATGGAATGCAAACAGTACCATTAACTGGACTGTCGGCGGCACTTGCATTGGCGCAGGATTCTGTCGCTAAAACACTTGAATTGCCGTGCCGTTCTAACATCGGTGTACGGTAAATAGGTTCCACTCAAGCATGCACTGACATGCTTGAATCCCCTGAAAAATCACAATCCTGTCGCCGGTCGGATATCGGCAATGCTCCAATTCACAGATTTTCCCAAATCTGATAGTAGTCATCCTTGCAACCATAGTTTCGGGTCAAGCGATCGCTCATTCTGCCGATCTTCTGTTCATATAGAAAATTGTCAAACGCTACCGCGATCCGTGTGATCAACGTAAGGCAGCGCTAACAACGATTGCCAGTGCCAACAATCGACAACTAAAAAAGGTATCTACGTGTCCGAGACAACCAGTTCAAATCAATCGCTCAACGGTCTGCCGAGACAACTAGTCTCCATGGGCTTGCTAAGCGAGGAAAACAGCCGGGATGCAGCAGAGATAGCAGAAAGAGATAAACGCTCCTTTCTGTCGGTTGCTATCGAAAATCACGAGATATCACCTAGAGAGGTTGCGCAGCTGATAGGCGCAGACTTCGGCATGCCGGTGTTTAATCTGGCTGCCATCAGTCCTGAATCGATTCCGGCAGAATTTATTAACGAGACTTTGCTCAATTCGCATAATGCAGTGCCGATTGCATTGCGCGGCTCGAAACTGTTTATCGCAATATCAGACCCAACCAATACCGAAGCGCTTGACAAGTACAAGTTTACAACGGGTACCAGTGTCGAGGCTGTGCTGGTTGAAGAAGACAAACTGGCTGCACTTCGCGCGCAGGTGCTGGAGGGTGGTGAGAATCTGTCCGAAGGGCTGGATGACAGTTTTGACCTCGAAGTTGCTGACGAAGACGCAGCGATGGACGGCGAGGAAGGGGAAGGCTCGGATATCGACGAAACCCCGGTTGTTCGATTCGTCAACAAGGTATTGCTGGACGCAATCAAGCGTGGGGCTTCTGATATACATGTCGAGCCCTATGAGAAAATATTCCGCATCCGGTTTCGCATAGACGGCATTCTCGAAGAAGTTGTACACCCGCCATTGAATATGGCAGGGCGTTTGACTGCACGAATCAAGGTTATGTCCAGGATGGATATATCAGAGCGACGGGTTCCACAGGATGGCAGAATCAAGCTCAAAATTTCAAAAACCCGTGCGATCGATTTTCGTGTCAATACCTGCCCAACACTGTTCGGGGAAAAAACCGTACTGCGTATTCTCGATCCCAGCAGTGCACAACTCGGGATTGATGCGCTCGGTTATGAACCGGAACAGAAAGACCTGTATATGGAAGCCCTCGCAAATCCCTATGGAATGATACTCGTCACCGGACCGACCGGTAGTGGTAAAACCGTATCACTCTATACCGGGCTGAACATTTTGAA
>CALFCE010000235.1 GCA_937951215.1 uncultured Granulosicoccaceae bacterium | reverse complement strand
TGCATTGACCTCGTCAAAGTGGAAGCGCGCCGCTCGATCAGCAGGAGGCAGAGGTTCGGAGTAGAAAAACTCAGGCAGTTCATCGTCTTTCTCGGTAAAACCGGCAGCTTTGTTAAATTCATTCTCAAGCCGCAGAGCCTCTTTACCCAATTCTGTAAAAAAAGACTCTTCGAGTTCCACCCCATGCGCGTCATTGATTGCCTGCACCAGGAAATCAAGGTGGGTATTGGTTACTGAACGACCGAAAATACACAAGCCCAGAGAATCAGCGGCTGCCGTAACCACCTGCATATCGAGACTGGCTTTGACCAATTCTTCTGCATCCTTGTCTTTTGAATCATACTGAGGAAGGTTACCAGCTGTGTGGTCTGCACCCTGTGCTGTCATCATCATGGTAATACCCGTGACTTCAATGGTTCTGGGGTCATAGGCACTAATGGCTTGTCTCTTTATGACAGGAACGCGTTCGACTTTGTAGTGCTCTCCAACAGCCGCTGTGCCCTGCGCATAAAGTTTACCGGCTTCTGTTCCATCCATCAGATCCTGCAGAACACCCTCCATGAACTTGACATCACCAAAGCTGCCACGACCTGCATCCATCAGGACACCAATCATGCCGCCAAGCTCGATCGTATCAACTCCCAGATCGTTCGCAGTGAAATTCAGACGGGCCAGATCATCCGGCTCAGTCAAGCCGCAATTGGTTCCCAACAGGCCTATGGTTTCATACTCGACCGGGGATACGATTTCAGTTCCGTCCTTGTCAACATAGACATTGCTGCATTGAATCGTGCAACCGGGCATGCAGGCGTGGGTCTGGATACCACCACGCTCAAGATTCTGCTCTCGCAGCGCATCACCGCCCAGTCGGAATGTTTCGTTGTCGGTATCTACCGCACGCCCCACGCTGAAATTTTTGACTGGCAACCCACCAACATGGTTTGTGTAGTCAGCCATCATTGCGGTACCAATATTCTGGAAGTTATGAATTGCAGGCTCTGCATCCAGCATTTTCTTGTATTCCTTTACCGCACCCATCACCTTTTTGCGCTCGTGCAGGTTAGGCATTTTATTCAGATCGAGTACGATCGCCTTGACCTTTTTGGCCCCCATCACAGCGCCCACACCACCGCGAGCTGCCAGACGCGAGGGACGTAAATCCACATCGCTGAACGAAACTCCCGCCAGTGAACCCTGATATTCACCTACCGGCCCGCAGATGCCGAGACTGACCTTTTTTCCGTATTTTTCATGCAGCTTGGCAGCGGTTTCAAAATTCCCCATCCCCATGAAAGCTGAAGCATCTTCAAACGTGATGTCACCAGCCTTATTGATGTGAATGATGACCCACTCGCTGGAAGCACCGGTCAAGGTGAAGCCTGCAATGTGCAGCTGTCCCATGGCAAACCCGAAGGTTCCACCGCCATTAGCTTCCTTGACCCCACCAGTCAAAGGGCTTTTACAGCCGACACTGACCCGGTTTGCATTGGAGAAATTGGTACCCGCAAAAGGACCAGCCGAAAATATCAACGGGTTGTCAGGACCCAACGGATCGACAGTGGCAGCCCCTGCTTTAAGCAGTCGATCAGCGATCAGGTATCGACCGCAACGAACGATATCCTCGCCGTGCAATTCCTCTGTGGTAACTGTTTGGGTGTTTAGGTCGATTTGATGGTATTGGCGCATATTCCATGAATCCTGGCAGGATGGTCCTTTATTGTAAGCAATTTGGGCCGGTTAAGGAATGGTAAACCCGGCCTCGTCTATCGGGTGCCTGCTCAACCCAGAGCAATATCCCGGGGGCAAAATCAAAGTTGAATCAGTTTAAACCAGCGCCCGATCGACAAGCTCAACCCAGTGTACAACCGGCGTTTCAGTGGCCGATTGCAAATGCAGACTACAGCCGATATTGGCCGTTGCTATGTAGTCAGGCTTGCTGCGGTGCAAATTGGCGAGTTTTTTCGCCTTCAGTGTTTTCGATATGGCCGGCTGGAATATCGAATAGGTGCCAGCCGATCCACAACACTCCTGCACATCATCAACAGGCAGTAATCCAAACCCGAGCTGGCTCAAGACAGCCTCGGTGCGGCCGGCAAGTTGCTGACCATGCTGCAAGGTACAGGGTGGATGAAAAGCAATTTGTTGATACTGATCAGCAACCACCGCCGGATCAAGCTTGAGCTGTTGGAGATTCTCGTTGTGCAGTACTTCGGATATATCTTTGGTCAACTCCGAAACCCTGCGCGCTTTCTCTGCATAGTCCGGGTCATCGCTGAGCAAATGTCCATAGTCTTTTACCATGGCCCCACAGCCACTGGCTGTCATGACGATCGCTTCAGCACCAGCCTCAATGGCTGGCCACCAGGCATCGATGTTGCCGCGCATAAAATCCATACCACCAGCATGGTCATTCAGGTGATGATTGATAGCGCCACAGCAACCACTGTTGGCCGATATTAGCGAAATGCCCAGCCTATCGAGCACGCGGGCTGCGGCAGCGTTAACACCCGGTGACATCGAGGGCTGAACACAGCCGGGTAATGCCAGCATCTGGCGAGGATGCTGATTACCGGGAACCATTCCTGTCTCACGTCGATCCGGAATAGTGCTGGCGATCTGATCTGGCAAGATCTTTTTGAACAACTGACCGGCACGCACCAACGGCCCTATCCGGCCCGGGTGCGGAAGCACTGCTTTTACACCCCAGCGCATGAACTGCGCCTTGATCGAGCGTGGTACCTGCTCCTCGACAACAGCCCGACCGACGTCCAGCAACTGCGAATATTGCACCCCGGATGGACAAGTCGTTTCACAGTTGCGACAGGTAAGACATCGATCCAGGTGAAGCTGGGTGACCGGGGTCGCCTGCTCACCTTCCAGTACTTGCTTGATCTGATAAATGCGCCCGCGAGGACTGTCCAGCTCGTCGCCCAGAATGTTATAGGTGGGACAAGTGGCAAGGCAAAAACCGCAATGCACACACTTGCGCAGAATCTCCTCCGCAGCTTGCACACTGGCTTTTGCTTTATAAGACTGTGCGATATTGGTTTGCATAAGTGTCTGGCGTTTTGCTCCGTAGTCAGCGACCCGGGCGTTTAGCGATATCGATTATTGGCGACGGTTGAACAGCTGCTGCGGATCAAAGGCCTGCTTAAGCTGCTGGTGCAGATGCTGATTGACTCCTGTCAACGGCTGGTCGGCTACCAACACTTGCGCCTTAAAACCGCTCGCATGGCCTCCAACTGCCTCGGCGTGCTGATAAATTTCCGCAGGCGAACTTGTGCTCCTCAGCCACCGCTGTGCTCCACCCCACTCCAGCAACCAGGCATCAGCCGATCCTAAATCCGCTAATTCCGACTGAGCGGTGTAGTCAGGCACCGACATTCTCCATAATGTCTCCGTCCCCGGATCAGTGGGTGTGTCAGAAGACCGGGGCTTGCCGGCAAGATCACTGTGTCCGGTAAAAAATTCCTGTTTCTGATCACACAGCGCCGCCCAGAACAAATTACCCTGTTCATCGACAGTGCCGGCACCATCGGCGGTTAGATCATCGGTGGCTGCCTCGACCGCAGCTTCACTACCGGACAAGCGCACCATCATCTGGTCGCCAATGCAGGCAGAGGCCGAGACCGGGAGAGGTTTTCTTGATTCTTTGACCAGAATGCCTATCGACTCATCATGGCTGGCCACATCCCGCACAACTGTTCTTTCGGCTTGCGGCATTGGCAGTACCTTCATCGAAATTTCAGTGATCACACCCAGCGTGCCTCTTGCTCCGACCTGTAGCCGCGACACGTCATAACCGGCGACGTTTTTCATAACCTCGCCACCAAAGCGCAGATACTCGCCTTTGCCATTGATCAGCCTTAACCCGAGCACATAATCACGTGCCGAACCGGCGTATGGTCTGGCAGGACCTGACAGCCCGCAGGCAATCACACCGCCAATCGTGTCAGCGCCCGTATAGTTCGGAGGCTCAAATGGGAGACACTGCCCCTGCTCCGCCAGCGCCGACTTCAATTCGGCAATCGTTGTTCCGTTTCTAACCGTAACCACAAGCTCGGTGGGCTCATAGGATACGATGCCGCAGTTACCAGCCACTTCCAGAATTGCCGGTTCAAGCCCGGGGTCAGACTGTTGTCTGGTCACATTGTCCGGGCGGTTGGATTTGCTACCTCCGCCGACAATTTCGATCGCTTTGTTATCAGCTATCGCGGCTTTGACCTGATCGACCAGCGACGAGGAAAGATCTGTGTTGTGGATGTTATCGGCCATACTGCTTAATAACGTTCCAACTCGGGGAATGGAAGTTCACCGTTGTGTACATGCATCGCACCAAATTCTGCACAACGTTGAAGAGTCGGAATGGCTTTACCGGGATTCAGGATACCCAGTGGGTCAAACGCATGTTTGATAGCATGAAACTGAAGTAAAGTCTGTTCATCGAACTGTACACACATCTCATTGATCTTTTCCATGCCCACACCGTGTTCGCCAGTGATCGTTCCACCCACTTCAACACAGAGTTGTAAAATTCGACTGCCAAGTTCTTCTGTACGTTCGAGCTCACCTGGCTGATTTGAATCGAACAGTATCAAGGGATGCAGATTGCCATCTCCGGCATGAAACACATTGGCAATGCGCAAGCCGTACTCTTCAGACAGCAAATCCATCTTGCGTAAAACTTCGGGAAGCGTTTTGCGGGGAATGGTGCCATCAATGCAGTAGTAATCGGGTGCCAGTCGGCCGACCGCCGGAAACGCAGATTTGCGCCCCTTCCAGAGCAACAGTCTTTCTTCTTCGGTGTTGGCAATATGCTGTGAAACCGCATTACAATCATTGAACACCTTGTTGACACCTTCGATCTGAGCAGCCACTTCGGCGTCAAGCCCGTCCAGTTCGCATAACAACAATGCTGCAGCATCAACGGGGTATCCGCATTTGGCAAAAGCCTCAGCTGCACGGATGGCAGGATTGTCCATCAATTCGAGGCCTGCCGGAATGATGCCGGCAGCGATGACTTCACCCACAGCCAGACCGGCATCCTCCACACTGGCAAATGTTGCCATGACAAGGCGCGCACTGGGAGGGACAGGCAACAATTTCACAGTGATTTCCACCGTGATGGCCAGCATGCCCTCCGAACCTGTCAGCAACGCGAGAAGATCATAGCCCGCGCTGTCTGCAGCATGGCTGCCTATCGTCAGCAACTGACCATCGGCTGTGACCACTTTCAGTTGGGTCACGTTGTGAACGGTCAGTCCATACTTCAAACAGTGCACGCCACCCGAGTTTTCGGCAACATTGCCACCAATTGAACAGGCGATCTGCGACGATGGGTCTGGTGCATAGTAGAGCCCGTGCGGGCGAGCAGCTTCCGAGATCGCCAGATTCCTTACGCCCGGCTGAACCACGGCATAGCCCGATTCCGGATTCAGCTCCAGAATACGATTGAACTTGGCGAGGCCGAGCAGTATCCCGTCAGGATGTGGCAGCGCTCCTCCGGACAGGCCGGTACCCGCGCCTCTGGCCACCACCGGTGTCACAGTCTCGGTTGCCCAGCGCATGATCGCTTGCACCTGCTCGATAGTTTCAGGCAATACAACCAGCAGTGGTGTTTGTTTCAGGGCGGTCAAACCGTCAGATTCGTACGGGCCCAGCTCTTCTCTGCTCTGCAAAATTGAATGCTGCGGCAGCCATTGTGCGAGCGCGGCCGCCGCCTCTTTACGTCGCTGTTCTCTCTCAACCTGAGTTGTTGGATCAGCCAGATTGACGTCGTGGGCGTCAGGCGAGCTAGCTTGAGGTGATGCCGTCATGGTTTGATACTCGAGAATTTAGGTATCGGAACGCACCTGAGGCGTTGCCAATGGTTGGTTCGCATTGTCGCAGAATGCGGACAGAAGCAGTAGAGCCAGTCAGAGTTTAGGCCGAAACACGGCCATTCACCTGACATTATGTAATAATATTACCTTTTGGAATCCGGTGGCTGGCCAAGCGGCATACAAGAAGTCCACACCCTCCGTCGTCAACCGAATCAATCGGGTGAATCGTACAGGCGAGTTGACCACCGAACTTGATCATTTAACCCAATAAGGCTCTTTTGAAACCAACAGCTATGCGAAGAAACAGAAACGCAAAGATTATCGCCACGCTCGGCCCTGCCAGCAACAGCCCTGGCCAGATTTCAGCCCTGTTTGATGCAGGTATTGATGTATTCCGTTTGAATTTCAGTCATGGCTCGCATGAGGATCACGCCAAAACTCATGCCACCCTCAGGCAGCTGGAAAAGGAGTGTGGTCGTCCTGTCGGTATCTTGCTGGACCTGCAGGGGCCAAAGTTGCGCGTCGGCAAGTTTGCCGAGAAAAATATCGAACTCCAGCAGGGTCAACGTTTTGATTTACATCTCGAAGACGTTGAGGGTAACTCGGAGCGCGTACAACTACCACATCCCGAGATATTCGAGGCTCTGGCCGTCGGGTCGCAGCTACTGGTCAATGACGGCAAACTGCGGCTGAAAGTTGTCTCCTTTGACCAGAAGGTTGCACAAACAGAGGTCATCGTGGGTGGCGAAATTTCAGACCATAAAGGCGTTAACGTGCCGGATATGTACCTGCCGATCTCTCCACTGACCGAAAAGGATCTCGACGATCTGGAATTCGGCTTGTCGCTGGGCGTTGACTGGGTTGCAATGTCATTTGTTCAGCGGCCGGAAGATATGGAAGAAGGCAGGCGCTTGATCGATGGCAGAGCAGCGTTAATGGCCAAGCTGGAAAAGCCGTCAGCCATACAGCATCTCGAGGCGATTGTAGAAGCATCAGATGCGATCATGGTTGCGCGTGGTGATCTCGGCGTGGAGATGCCCCAGGAAAAGGTTCCTGTGGTTCAAAAACGTATCCTGAAAGCGTGTCGGGAGGCTGGCAAGCCAGCGATTATCGCAACACAAATGCTGGAGTCGATGATTCAGTCGCCGGTCCCTACTCGGGCAGAATCATCCGATGTGGCAACGGCGATATACGATAGTGCTGATGCAGTCATGCTATCCGCTGAAACAGCTGTCGGGGACTATCCGGTGGCGGCTGTGACTGCGATGAATCGCATCATTTACGAGGTCGAGCAAGATCCGCTTTACCGCCGCCTGGTGGATGCTTCTAGACCCGAGCCAGGCAAGACCGTAGCGGATGCCATTTGCGCATCACTGCACCATGTATCTCATGTCATGCCCATCTGTACCACCTTCACCTATACAGAATCAGGCTTCAGCTCCTTCAGAGCGGCAAGAGAGCGACCTGAGGCGCCAATCATAGGCTGTACACCCAATATCAATACAGCGCGCAAACTGGCCCTGGTGTGGGGAGTTCATGCTGTTATCTCCGACGATATGGAAGACGTGCCCACCATGGTCAGAAACGCGATTGAGGTGACCTTGCGTGAGGGCTTTGGAGAGCTCGGTGATATCATCGCCATCACAGCGGGCATGCCGTTTGGCAGAAAGGGTACGACCAATCTTTTACGTATGACCAGACTCAAGGAGTTTGATGATTAGCCGGCGCTGCTTTACCTTTCGTGATTCTCACTGGAAAATAGTGAGAGATGCTGCAAACTTTGCCCATCTCTTTGTAAACTAATGTAGAACTCGCCTGATTGGCTTCCTAAATTCGCCGATGAAGGTGCACAGTGTTATATGTTAGCGCGTTAGCTACACCCAATCGTCGGAGTCACATGCCGTTACTGCAAACACAAGTTGTACGGTTTTTCTGTTTATCCCAGCTGAAACTCGCCACCCACCATCGTGTCAATGTTATGACCCTTGCTTTCAAAAGGGTCGTGATCCTGAATATGCTGGTGTTGGGCCTGTCGGCTTTTGGTGGCCTTGTTGGTTCAAAAGTCTCGGTGGCCAATGAGGCAGATGAGTTTGTGCTGGAACCTGGCAACAAACCCCATGTTGTACGCCAGGGAGAAACACTGCAAAGCATCGCCAGAGATGAATTCGGCACCACCGGCTTGTGGCGACACATCGCTGAACACAATCAGCTGGACGCAAATTCGGTTCTGCAAATCGGTCAGGTCATCGAAATCCCGCGGCTGGTAAAAAGAGAGCGCGAATTTGCCTCGGTGATTTTTGTCAAAGGCCAGGTCGACATTACACCAGCCTCGTCCGGCACGACTCGACCGATGGAAAAAACCGACAAGATCCGAATAAACGACATTATTACCACGTACAAATCGGGTTTCGTGAGTATTCAGTTTTTGTCTGGTAGCGTGGTCAATATCCAGCCCGCAACGTCAGTGCAACTGACCAAGCTCCGTTGTCTCGCTGACGATGATGATTGTCTGATCACGCTGGATGCGAGGAAAGGCGCGTTATCATCCGATGTCAAAAAGAAAACATCGCAAGAGACCCGTTTTACCATCACGACACCCTACGCTTCAGCTGCGGTCCGAGGCACTCGATTCGATGTTGAAGCCACGCCCGAGAACATTCTGGTCGGTGTCACCGAAGGTGCGGTCGACATCGAGGCACAGGAAGTCAGCAATCCGCTGGATATCGGCTTCGGCATCGTTACCGCTGCCGGACAGGTGCCCGGTCAACCGATTGAGCTTACCGGGCCACCCACCTTCAGAGGAGTTGCAGCACGTTTCACCAACGGGGATAAATTAAGCTGGTGGAAAGTCGCCGACAGCAGCAACTATATCGTTACGCTGTCCAGCGATGCGGGCAGTCAGAACATCGTTTCTCAGCGCAGGCAGCCATCCCAGGTATTCGAGGTCACGGATCTTGATGATGGAGAGTATTTCGTCAATGTCAGGCCGGTTGACAGCAATGGACTCAAGGGTTTCGGCACATCGCAAAAATTGAATATTGTCTCAATTGACGATTCAATCACTGGTGTTGCGTTGAACCTCGAAAAGCAAGGCTCCGATCTTCTGGTTTCTGTGACTGAAAAGATTGAATCAGCGGAAGGATACGAATTCCAGCTGTCACCGGACCCCAACTTTGACGATGTGATCAGTGTTGATATCGGTCAGAGCGGATCTGCGATATTTCGCTCCCCCGAAGAGGAACTCTTCCTGCGCGCCCGTGCATTGATGGGCTCAGGATCCGTTGCCCCCTTCGGACCTACTACACAGGCTAACTGACAGACCTAACTCGGAGAAGGGAAGCTCCGGATACAACGGCTCAAGATAAAAAAGTTTCGGGATACAAAAGTTCCCGGAAATAAAAGTTAGGGCACAAATTTGAAATCGATGGCGCGCCGTGCTTTGCTCAGGCGCTTCAGAGTGTCCTCACCACCTCTTACCGCAGCACCCACTGACAAAATATCCAGCAGAACAATTTGAGCCAGCCGGGATTTTATCGGTGCAAATATGTCGCTATCTTCGACGACATCCACATGCAGGTTAATATCCGCCAATCTTGCCAGTGGCGAGCGGGTAGCCGTGAGCGCAACTACCGTTGCACCTGCTTCCCGTGCAATTTTGACCGTATGCAGAAGGTCTTCATTCCTGCCTGATGAAGATATTGCGATAACCAGGGAGTGCTCATCCTGCAAGGCTGCCGAAGCATTTTGAATATGCGGATCGGAATACGCGTTGGCGGGTTTTCCCAGGCGGAAGAATTTTAGTTGCGCATCTTCTGCCACCACAGCAGAGCCACCCGAGCCGTAAAACTCGACCCGCTGACAGCGCTGATAGGCATCGATGGCTTTTTCCAGCGCCTCGTGATTGACCTGATTGCGAATATGCACAAGCGACGCCATCGCACTGTCAAGAATCTTGTTGGACAGCTCGCGAGTGTCATCCTCAAGAGATACATCCTGGTATATAAACGTACCTCGACTGGCCAAATCCCTCGCCAGCTTCAATTTGAACTCCTGAAATCCGGTACAGTCCAGAGCACGGCAAAACCGGATCACCGTGGGCTCACTCACTGCGGCTGTGGTGGCCAGCATTTGGATCGATGACTGCACGCTGGTATCAGGATCCTTGAGGATCGCATCTGCTACCTTTTGCTCCGACTTTCTCAGAGACTCACGGGCAGATTTGATTTTCGACAGCATATTGACTCCCGGGCTCAAATTATCAACAGTCAATCCATTGAAGTGTCAGGCTATGACAAAACCTTCACACAGATCGGCATTGAGGTCCAGTGATTCAAGAACTTGAGAAAAATGGATGTCGTCAAGAAGACCAATAAACGGTTGGTTGAGCATGTTGGAAAATGGAAACCACCGGCGTCGTCATCGGGTCGTTGGCTTTGACAGCTTGCTGCAGCACGGTTTTCTTGGATTCGCCGGTGATATGCAGAAAGAGGTGATGGGTGTTCAGCAGGGCAGCCAGCGTCAAAGTCATGCGCTCGGTGTCGACCACTGGCGGGGACATCATTTGACACTCGTGACTGTTTGGCAGTTGCAATGCCGTTTCAAGCCCTTCTGTCGCTGGAAACAACGATGCGGTATGGGCATCGTTACCCATACCGAGAATCACAATATCAAAAGCCCGGGCTTCTGAACCGCGCAAAATCTGAACCCGTTGTTCGGCTGCGGCCACGCGACTCTCGGCTGACTCACCATCAACATACAGACCGGCGAACGTGGCTGCAGCCGCATTGCCGGTAAGAAGATTCTCACGCACCAGCTTTTCATTACTTTCCGGTGAAGCCACATCCACCCAACGCTCATCTGCCAGACCGACACGAACCCTCTCCCAGGCCAGCTCCCGGCCAGCCAATGCTGTGAAAAAAGGTAGTGGTGTACTGCCTCCGGAGACAATCAGGCTCGCCTCCCCTCTTTCCTGCAAAGCCTGTTCAAGCAACTCGGCGACATCGGTCGCCAGTCGCTCAGCCAGCGTGTCGGGACTGTCACTTGTTACCCACTGCTCTGCTGACATGCTACTCACCCGGGTTTCAGACTCGCTCATCACTCTTCATTCCAGCTTAATTCGTCCTGACTGATCAGCACATTGGCTTTGGAAGGCCCCCAGGTACCAGCAGTATACTGTTTTGGTGGTTGAGCATAGTCGTCCCAAGCCTGGCGAATGGGGTCGATCCACTCCCAAGCAGCAGCGACTTCATCACGGCGCATAAAGAGTGTTGGATTGCCACGGATAATATCCAGCAACAGGCGTTCGTAGGCGATCATCTGCCTCTTTTTGAAGACGTCGTTAAAATCCAGATCCAGATGTACGGGTTGCAAATGCATATCATCCCCCCACGCCTTTACATAGATTCTGAGCTTGATGCTTTCTTCGGGTTGCAGCCTGATGATAAGTTGATTCGGCAACGAAAACCCGTCGGCAGTATCGTAAATAGTGTGGGGCACCTTGCGAAAATTAAGGACTATCTCGGTGACTTTGTCAGTCAGTCTTTTGCCGGTGCGTAAATAGAATGGAATGCCCTCCCAACGCCAGGATCCGATTTCGGCGCGCAGGGCAACATAGGTTTCGGTCATGCTGTCATCAGGGATATCTTCATTTTCAAGATAACCCGGAACAGGTCCTTCAGCATAAGCACCGGCTTTGTACTGCCCTCGTACCGTGTTCTCTATTGCTTCTTTGCCAATCAGAGGTTTCAAGGCACGCAGCACTTTTATCTTTTCATCACGCACAGCATCAGGTGCATCGCTGACAGGTGGCTCCATCGCAAGTATAACCAGCAGTTGCAACAAATGATTTTGTACCATGTCGCGAAGCGCCCCTGTCTGATCGTAAAAACCTCCACGTCCCTCAACGCCAAGCTTCTCGGCAATGGTGATTTGTACGTCACTGATTCGCTCACGTCTCCATAACGGTTCAAACAACACGTTCCCGAAGCGTAATGCCATCAGATTTTGTACGGTTTCCTTGCCCAGATAATGATCTATTCGGAAAATCTGTTCTTCCTTGAATACACTGGCCAACTGATCGTTGATCGCTTCAGCGGTAGGCAGGTCTCGCCCAAGCGGTTTTTCCAGCGCCACCCGACTGTGCTCGGTGACTAATCCACAAGCTCGCAGCCCATCACAGATGGGCATAAAGATAGCCGGAGCTGTCGACAGGTAGAAAACCCGAATTCTGTCTTCGAAACCGGCCAGCATGGCCTGCAGTTGCTGATACTCGTCCTGAACCGTTGCATCAAAGGCCAGATATTCGATTCGTTCAAGAAAACTGCTCCACTGGCTCGCACTAAAATCGTTCTCGTCAATGTGAATTCTGGAGCTGGTGTTGAGCATCTCCTTGAATTCTTCCTTCGACATCTGGGCACGCGCAGTCGCAATAATTCTGCCTTGCTCGGGAAGCTGCCCCGAGCAATGCCGGAAGTACAGGGCCGGCAGCAATTTTCGCATCGACAGATCACCGGTCCCTCCGAACAACACGAAATCAAACGGCTTGAGGGGCTCTACAGCTTGGATATTCATAAAAATTCGATCTCGTTCTCTTGTTTTGTCTGTTCCGGGAATACCATTTCACGCCCTGACGATCGCTGCATCGACGATATGTGTAGGTATGCTACAACATCAAACTCGGCATTATTTTTACAAAAAGCCAAATCAATGCTCAACGAATGAGATTAGTGAGCAGTATTTAATTAGTTTATTCCAGTCGGACAGATGATGTCAGCCTCATTTTGTAATAAAATTACGTAACTAGGCACTCACACCCGAAGCCGAGGCCAGTTCAGCCCCACTAGCGGGATCACAGCAACTAGTCCAAGCCACTAATCAAAACAGCAAATACATGATAACTCAGGATATTCACCCTACCCTTTTGCAGGTACTGGAACGAATCAAGGACCGCAGTAATGACAGCAGAGCGGCCTATTTGGCACGCTGTGAGCAGGCTGCCCACCAGGGTCCTCACCGCAGTGCTCTGTCCTGTACCAACATCGCCCATGCTGTCGCTGCATCGCCCAAACAGGACAAATGGGTCTTGCATGCCGAGAAACAACCCAATCTGGCGATCGTGTCGTCCTACAACGAGATGCTCTCGGCCCACCAACCCTTTGCCGCCTACCCAGACATCATCAGGGAAGCGGCCAGACAGAGCGGTGCGACAGCTCAGTTTGCCGGCGGTGTTCCGGCCATGTGTGATGGTGTAACGCAGGGACAGCCCGGCATGGAGCTGTCACTGTTCAGCCGCGACACAATCGCAATGGCGACCGCGATTGCCCTTTCACATAATATGTTTGATGCGGCTCTGTATCTGGGTGTTTGCGACAAAATCGTACCCGGCCTGTTAATCGGGGCACTGGCATTCGGGCATCTGCCAGCGATCTTTGTTCCCGCCGGTCCAATGACCACGGGTTTGTCCAACAAGGAAAAAGCGCGCACACGGCAGCGCTTTGCCGAGGGCAAGGCCAGCAGACAGGAACTGCTGGAATCCGAAAGTGCTTCTTATCATGGGCCAGGTACCTGCACTTTCTACGGTACCGCCAACAGCAACCAGATGCTGATGGAATTTATGGGTCTGCACATGCCGGGGGCGGCCTTCGTCAATCCCGGGACGCCGCTTCGCGATGCACTGACTTCCGCGGCAACCCAAAGAGCTCTGCAGATAACCGCCCGCACCAACGATTTCACACCAATCTGCAAAGTGGTGGACGAAGCAGCCATCTGCAACGCCATCGTTGGATTGCTGGCAACCGGCGGCTCTACCAACCACACGTTACATTTGGTGGCCATTGCCAGGGCTGCGGGCATCCTTATTGACTGGGATGATTTTAATGATCTGGCGCATGTTGTGCCGACACTGACGCACGTCTACCCTAGTGGCAAAGCGGACGTAAACGAATTCCATGCAGCCGGTGGCCTGGCGTTTGTTATCAGGGAATTGCTTTCGGCAGGACTCCTGTTTAACGATGTGACTACGGTTGCCGGAGAAGGTGGCCTGCAACGGTACTGCACTGAACCCGCTTTACGCGACAAGGAGCTGCATTGGAACCCTTGCGTCGAGAGCAG
>CALFCE010000234.1 GCA_937951215.1 uncultured Granulosicoccaceae bacterium | reverse complement strand
GGTCATTAACTGCACCTGCGAGTTTTGTTCTTCATCACCACTGTCGTCCTGACGCGATAAAATATCCATCAACGCGATGTGCGCGACGATATCAGAAAACTCTCTCGCGTCATTTGCCGAAGGTTCCAGTGCATCGGCCGGCTCTTCGTTGCAGAGCCGTTCAATCCAGAGCAGCAGTTCTTCCACATTTTGGGTCGCGCGCTCAAAGGATGCAGGTGTCGCTGCAACCGATTCCAGATGGGAATCATATTCAATCTCTTCCAGCAGTTCCCTGACGACGGCTACCGCATCTCCACGATTGGCATTGTCAGCCATCAGCACCATCCAGTTGGCAAAGCCGTCGAGTTTTTGTGTGACCCGGGCAGGCAGCCGTTGCTGAAGACCGCTTTCCATACATGCCGTAAACAGGCTGCAACCGGCTTCCCGTGCGAACAATGCCAGATTCTCTATCGTTTTGGCACCGAATTCCCGCTTTGGAGTGTTGATAATGCGCAGGAAAGAGGTGTCGTCATCGTGATTGATCATCACTTTCAAATACGCCATGACATCTTTTATTTCTGCACGATCAAAAAACGATTGCCCGCCACTGATGCGGTAAGGAATGTGTTTTTCCCTGAGTGCCTGCTCCAGCGGGCGAGCCTGAAAATTACTACGGTAAAGTATCGCGATGTCACCGGGTTTGGTGTTGAAGCGGAATTGTTGGGTCAGAATATCGGCCGCGACCCATTCAGCCTCATCGATGCTGTTTTTGCAGGCATTCAATCGAAGTGGATCTCCAATACCCAGATCGCTCCACAACTGTTTTTCGAACATGTGTGGATTCTCTGCGATCACGGCGTTGGCAGCTCGCAGGATCCGCTGGCTGGAACGGTAGTTTTGTTCCAGTTTGACGATTGCCAGATCGGGGAAATCCTGTTTCAGCCTGCCAAGGTTTTCTGGATTGGCGCCGCGCCATGAATAGATGCTTTGATCATCGTCACCAACGGCAGTCAGAATGCCTTGCTTACCCAACAGCAACCTGACCAGTTCATATTGGCTGGCGTTGGTGTCCTGGTACTCGTCGACCAGCAAATGTTGGAGACGTTGATGCCATTTTTCCTGCACAGCGGTTGATTCGCGTAATAGTTTCACCGGATAAAAGATCAGGTCATCGAAATCAACCGAGTTACAGGCCTCAAGCAAGGCCCGGTATCTTGCATACACCTGAGCTGCCGCCAGATTGTATTCATTCTCAGCCTGCTGCATTGCTTCAGCAGGTTCAACCATATCGTTTTTCCACTGACTGATCGTGCCCAGTAAAATTTTCTCGTCATGTGGGAGATTTCCCTCACGGATGATTTCCTGCACCGCGTTCAGGCAGTCCGTCTGGTCGAGAATGGTAAATCCCTTCTTCAAACCGAGCTCACTGCCCTGAGATTGCAGCATGCGCAACCCGAATCGGTGGAAAGTTGAAATACTCAACTGGCGACAGATCTTGGCGCCGACGATTTTCGTCAGCCTTTGTTGCATCTCGGCAGCAGCTTTATTGGTGAAAGTGACCGCGACGATGGACGAGGCTGGTGCCAATTCCTGCTCGATTATCCAGGCAATCTTTTTTGTGATGACCCCTGTTTTGCCACTGCCTGCTCCGGCCAGAACCAGCGTCGGCTGAGAGCACTGCGTAACAGCCTGTTTTTGAGAGGGGTTCAGTTGCATGGAGTTGGTGTCGGGAAGGGCGGTTTTTGCTTGATTCGTGAACAATGATTAGCGATTAGCGATAAATGATTCGCGGTAAGCAGCGCCGGGCGAACCTGCCTGGTACCCGACTTGTCAAAAATTTCTGCGTGACTGACGAGTTTACAGAGATCTGCGTGAAATGTTCAGTCTTGACAAGGCGTTGCTGGATGATCACGCTGTGCAGCGCTAAACCGATCTCTGTCGGGTAGCTTCCCTGAGTGTCCTGTCTTTATGGGCATGAGCGACAAACCAAAGTGCGACGGGTGGTATGACAAACACGAGTGAATTGGATCTGGATCATGCGCTGGACGTGGCGCTGCAAGCTGTGCAGGCGGCAGAAAACATCATTAAGCGCTATTTTCGCAGCGATCTTGATGTTATCGCCAAGGAAGATGCATCACCGGTGACTCAGGCAGATATCGAGAGTGAAGGAGTTATCCGGCAGATTTTGCAGCAGGCCTTTCCGCAGCATGGTTTCTATGGCGAGGAGACGGGCACCACCAGCATGCAATCTGACAGTATCTGGCTGGTCGATCCCATTGACGGAACCAAGAGTTTTGTCCGTCAATCGGGATTTTTCTCGACTCAGATTGCCTTGATGCACAAGGGTAAGCTGGTATTGGGCGTATCCAACGCGCCGTGTATTTTTGATTCCGGCCAAACCGGGGGAGGCCCCACTGGGGAGACGGCATTTGCCACACGATCGGGCAAGGCCATGATCAACCATGAAGCAGTGGCTGTGAGTCGAGTCGAGAACCTGCAACAATGCTTTATGTCAGCCGGTAATCTTTCCAGTCTGGCGGCGGATGTTGGTGCCTGGCGACGCTATGGTGATCTGGTCACATCGGTTGCGCGGACACGCGGCTATGGTGATTTTTACCACTACCATCAATTGAGCCGGGGTCAGGCTGACCTAGTTGTTGAATCAGATGTGAACATACTCGATATCGCAGCGTTGAGCGTGATTGTGGAGCAGGCGGGCGGTGTATTTACCGACCTCGATGGTGGTCCCATTGGCTTGCAAACACGCAGCGTATTGGCTGCGTCCAACCCACAATTGCATCGTCAGGCACTGGCTATCCTCCACGGTTAACCCCAGAGTATTTAACGCTGGAGCATTTAAACCCAGTGCATTGGATCTCAGTGCATGAAGATGCCGCCATTAACCGGTAGATTGACCCCGGTAATATAGCTGCTTTCAGGGGCAGCGAGAAAAGCCACGGCGCGCGCAATATCCTCGGGTTGCCCGACCCTGCCAGCCGGAATGCTGTCGATAATGCCCTGCCGCAGCTCAGTCGGGATCGCGTCCACCATATCCGTTTGGATGAATCCAGGTGAAATGGAATTAACGGTGACACCATAACGTGCCGTCTCTTGCGCCAAGGCCATGCTGAATCCGTGCACCCCGGCTTTGGCAGCTGAATAATTGGTTTGGCCGAATTGACCTCTTTGACCGTTAACCGAAGCGATATTAATGATTCTTCCGAAGCCGGCATCACACATGCCGGAAACAAACTGCCGGCTCACATTGAACAGGCCTGACAGATTGGTATCGATCACCGACTGCCATTGATGGAGCTCCATTTTTCGCAGGGTGCTATCCCGGGTAATGCCGGCGTTGTTGACCAAAACACTGAGAGCTCCCTGCTGCTGTATTGTCTCTGCCATTTGTTCGCAATCTTCAAAACGGCTGATATCGGCTGCAATGATCTGAAACGAGCGTTCTGCAGCCTGTTGCTGTTGTTGCCAGACTTCGGCTTTTTCCTGTTCAGCCGGGTGAAAATTGGCATAAACGGTATAGCCAAGATCATGCATTTTTTCACCAATAGCTGTGCCGAGCCCGCCAATAGCGCCGGTTACCAAGGCGATCGGGTTCCCGGGTGGTGTCGTGTTCATGGGCTGCTCCTCAGGTTGTTTGAATTTGGCGTCGACATCGAGTCAGATTCGCGTCGCGACAACACTTCTGCGATATTGTCTCACGGCTTTATTGTCAGGTGTGTCGGGCTGGAGGTCGGTCGTCAGTGGGTCGGAATGAAAGGCATCAGTCAGCACCCGGATTATTTTTAACTTGAGCTGTTATAATCGGGCCACTGCTTTGAACTTGAATTGGGGTAGGGTTATTCTGGTGGAGGTGTTTGTGATTGCAACAATTAAGTTGAAACATCGTCCTTCAAACACGTCCACGGTGACTGTACTTCAGTGATTATCCCTTTCTTCAGTGCCAGTCGCCGCAGCCCGGCGTTCTCCTTGCTTCTTCTGCTTGCCTTTATCCTTCTCCTGTTTACCGGTCTCGGTGTCTTTCGTCTTTATTTTGACTTTGACTGGATGGGCAATGCCTCGGATGGCCAGCTATTTTCGCTGAAGATCAGAGGCGGTAATTCCTACAACCTTTTCATGTCAAAGCCTTTGGGCCCGGCTTTCTGGACCACTCAGGCCATGACGCTGGTCATGGCGGTGATCATTCCTTTTTTTCGCCCGATTGGGGCGGCGATATTGGCATTACTGACAGCCGTCGGTATTTTCGCTGTTAACTATTTTCATGGTGCTGCCGTGCCAGCAGTTCCTGTCGAATTCGAATTGCTGACCGTGTTTGTGTTGTTCTCGCTTTATGTCTTGTGCTCATGGATCGGTGAAATCAGAGACCGGAGCAAGTTTGCCTCCCTGATGAGCCAGTATGTGCCTCCGGAGCTGGCCAATCAGTACTCCCGAGATCCGGATAGCATGGGGCTTGAAGGCGAAGAGAGGGTGTTGAGCGTTCTCTTTTGCGATGTTATCGGGTTTTCTTCAGTGACTGAAAAGCTCGATCCTCCTACACTGGCTCGCTGGTTGAACGGTTATTTTTCTCTTGCCAGCAAAATTATTGTCAGGCATTCGGGCACTATCGACAAATACATTGGCGATAGCGTGATGGCATTCTGGGGGGCACCTGCCAGGAGTGAAACCCACGCTTATGATGCCTTGTCAGCGGCCTATGAAATACAGCAAGAGCTGGCAACTCTGAACACCGAATACGAGCGCATTGGCTGGCCTACCGTAGCGGTTGGTATCGGTGTCAGTACCGGCCCCGCGAATGTGGGTAACCTGGGTTCGGAATACCGTATGGCCTATACGGTTGTGGGCGACACCGTCAATGTGGCACAGCGTATCGAAGCCCAGACACGGTTGTATAAGGTACCTATCGTTGTGTCTGGTAACACAGCTGAGATTTTGCCCGACACTTTGTTCCGCGAACTTGATACCGTGTCAATCAAAGGGCGTAAGCGACCGGTGAAAATGTTCGAGCCATTGGGTTCGCGAGCTGAAGCGTCTGATGAATTGATTCGCAAGGTCGAGCTCCACAAACAGGCTATGGCTGCTGGCAAGCAAGGTCAGTGGCAAAGTGCGAACAAGCTCTTTTCGAAGCTCAAGGACGAGTGGGGTCCCGAGTCCATGTACGAGCTCTATCTCAGAGGCATCAAGCAAGCGTCTGCCGCTGGTAAGTCCGGGGCCGGATCAGGTGGTCAGGCAAGTGGTCAGGCAAGTGCCAAGGCAGGAGCACAATCGTGAGCTCAGGCAGGCGGCACCCAGGCTGGCACTCAGGCAGCGTCAGGGACAGATAGTGGTGGCACTTCCCGTTCGCCAGTTTCCTGATTACGCTCCTGACCGATTGGCTAGTCGACCCTGATCCAGTCTTTGCCGTCAAATTGTTCCTGTGGTTTGAATTGCGACTTGTACTCCATTTTGTCGCATCCAGTAACCCAATACCCGAGGTACAGGTGTTCCAGATCCATTTCGCGGCTTAGCTCAATTTGTTGCAGGATGGAGAATCTCCCCAAACCTCGTGATTGCAGCTCAGGGTCAAAAAAAGTGTAAACAGCTGACAAGCCACTGGCCGTCGCGTCAGTTACGGCAATAGCCACGCATTTCTTCTCATATCTGATATCGAGAAACAGAGTGTCTCCCCATGGGTTGAGCAGAAAGCGCTCAAAATCCTCGGGTTCAGGGTTGTCCATGCCTTGTCCGCAGTGTCGGGCATGCAGATAGCGCCGATAAAGATCAAAATATTCATCGGTATATCGGGCTTTACAATAGCCCACCAGCAGGTCCTTGTTCTGCCGCAGATTACGTCTGTCTGTGCGCCTGTATTGGGCTTCCCGGGCCAGAATGCGGATCGGCACACAGGCGTTACATTGTTCACAGCCAGGGCGGTAGACAAATTCCCCGGATCGTCTGAATCCTCGGGAAATCAATTGGTTGTAAACATCACCCGGGTTGGGGTGATGAGGGTCCGCGTAGATATTAACGGCCTTGCGCTCTGGCAGATAACCGCATTCGTTCTCGATACCCTGGTACAGTTTTATCCGTTGCATTGACATTCTGCCCAGTGTATCAGCTTGTTGGCGAAGTCTCACAGAGCAGCCTGCGCAGTTGGCAACTCGCGATGTTTAGTGAAACCACTCACATAAGTACATTCATCAGCTGCGTGACTGGCTTTCGCAACAACTGAGGGATCGTAGGTGAATTCGCATGTTGCTGGTGAAATTGACCCTAAGTCTGTCGCTACAGGCTAAGCAGCTCGGAATTCGGCAAATAGATTGTCAACTCGCGTGAATATGCCTTGATGTATTGGTTCCATTGAGAAGAGCACTGATAAAATACAGCGGAGAATCTGGAAATCAATCACCCAATGTCAAACAGCGAAATTACCTCTGGCTCCACCAGAGCCGCGGAAACCCGGCCCAAATTGGCTGCTGTGCTCAACGTGGCTGCCAATGATGACCTGCGGATGTCAGAGCCTGCCGTGGAGACGCCGCAGGGGCTGATGCAACAATTCGCCGGGGCTTTAACACGCACCGCTATAAGACAGTTTCGCTTTCCACCCATCATTCGTGGTGTGGTAGAGGCTTTGTTGTTCTCCAGCGTATTTCTGGCAGCCGGCATAATCAGTCTGGGTATTGGCTTCAGACAGATGCTGGCCCCCATGGTGCCGTTTGTGTTGCTGATGATGTTTTGTATGGTAGCCAGTGGGGTCTATCGTAAAGAAATTACGCACTCCATCCTCAATTTGTATATCCATTCGATTTACGGATTTTTTCTTGCGAGTATCGGGGTCATTGCCATGACGTTTGTCATGCCGGAAGAATTCTCTCAACCGAAGTTTGTATTCTTCTTTCTGTTCTTTGCCTTCTTTGTGATGAATACCCTGCGTCCTATCATTAGCGGCACTGATTTTATGGACGGCGGCGGTCGCCGCGGAAACTAGAACTCAGGCCGAACCATCACGCAAAGACTGCGTTCCGGATCGATTCCAGACCGCTTCTTCTATTCACTCTCTGGGTATTTGGTTCTGAGAAGGGCTGCATGTGCCAGCAGCGATGCGCGTGTTTCCTGTAGATCCTTGTGCCAGGCAACCTGTTCCATTTGCTCGAGAAACTGTTTCATGTCTCGCGCAACCCCCCGGTCTGATCGATACAACATTTCCTGACAGTGTTCCTGCCAATCCAGCTCTTCGTCGGCGTTCAGTGATTGTCGGAAGTTGCGCCCGCGATAGCGAAACAGCATGTCATCTGCACGGTCATCGTCGAACAATCCGGCCAGCTCTGCCAAAGCCTCACCATCGCTTTCCCTGATCTGTTGAAAACGACTGCGATCTGCCTGACTGAAAAATCCGCCGGAATACAGTTTGGCATCCGTGTCAGTTGGTGGTTCAAACTGTGTACTTTGCAAGGCTTGTGCAATGGCGTTCTGCATATCTGGCTGATTCTGCAGGCTATCAAAATGATTGAGGCAGGCTTCACGATCAATATTCAATCTTTCGGCACTCTGCGAGTCCAGCGTTGACATTGGAACCAGCACCGGTGATCGATTGGCGTGTACCGTTTTTAATGGCAGTCGACTGACACCTGGACCCAGGTCCTCTGTGCGTGAAAACAGGCGTCGCGCGATTTCGTCACAGCCTTCTGTACCGGAGCTTGCCAGATCGGCCAGCTCCTGGGGGTCGTAGCGCAGATCGAAGACCACAATGCCATTGGAGTTGGTTGGATGTCGTGCAACAGGTGCAACGATAGCCAAGTGACCGAATTCACCCGGATACATACCCGAAACATGAACCAGAGGTGTCGGGTTTGACGGACTCAGCTCTTGCAGAATTTGCTGTTTGGAGCGTGATTTATAGGCATACTCAAATAGTCGAGGCTGTTTTTCCTTGATCAAGCGAGCAACAGAGATTGTTGCGAGCACATCTGACAGTGCATCGTGTGCACTCTCGTGATCCAAACCATTTGCCCGGGTCAGATCTTCCAGGCGGTTGCTGGGTTTGCCATCATCATGTACCGGCCATTCTATTCCCTGCGGGCGCAGTGCTCGAGTCAGTCGCACCACATCGAGCAGGTCCCAGCGGCTATTGCCGTTCTTCCACTCATGTTCGTACGGGTCGTAAAAATTTCTGAACAAGGTAAAACGCGTAAACTCGTCATCAAAACGGATGCTGTTGTAGCCCACATTGCAAGTCCCGGGGACGCCGAGTTCGGCGACAATTTGCGCAATGAATTCCCGCTCTTGCAAGCCATGTTGGTTGACCGTGTCCGGTGATATACCGGTGACTGCACAGGCAGCAGGATCAGGCAGGTAATCGTCAGATAAACGATTGTAGATAAGCAAGGGGTCGCCTATCGGGTTCAGGTCGGTGTCGGTGCGTAAGCCGGCAAACTGGGCGGGCCTGTCTAGTGCAGGGTGGGTGCCGAATGTTTCATAGTCATACCAGTAGAAACTGGCCATCTGTGTTCTCCCGGACCAAGTGGTCTGCTGCTGCAGCTACCACATGAGGTCATCCGGTATTTCGTAATTTTCATAGCCGTCGCTGGATGTGTTTTCCTTTGAATCTGTTGCGTTGTTGCGAACGATTGCCCAGTCCGGATTGAGCGCCAGAATTTGCTCGGCAAGCTCAGGTTTTATCAGGTGTGTGCTACCGTTGAGTCGGGTGATGACATACTCTTGAGCGGCAAGTTTTTCAACCACTTCCTTGCTGACGAAAATTTGTCTTACACGGTTTCCGAGCACGTAGCTGTAGGCAATTTCACCGGTAAATTTTTTCAGGGTATTCGACTCGATCAATTCTTTGATTGCAGCCTTTACGCGTTTTTTCTCAGCAGCAACCTTGGGGTCGACAGAGTCTGTTTGCGTGGAGGCTGATTTGCCCGTTTTGCCAGTGCTGTGTGATGAGCTTGCCCGATGCTTGTTGTTGGAACTGCGGGGATTTTTCTGAGAATGCTGTTGGCCGTTTTTACCGTTTGTCGCCGCAGCTGATTTCGAGCCTTTGGCACCTGATTTCCTCGCGCCGGATTTTCTGGGCGGGCGTGAAGACTTTCCGCTACTGTTTCCGCCAGTGGGAGCCTGTTCCTTGAAACCGGCTTTTAGTAATTGGTCCTTGAGTGAATCTGACACAGTAGGTTGTTGAGTGAAGCGAAGCGGATGGTTGTCTTGGTAAGTTGGATAATACGGTTGGAAACCTTTGATTCCACGATCCAGATCATACCAGATTTGGCACTGGCAAAATGATTTCAGGCGGCCGACCGAATCAGCGATGTCCGCTGCAGGTGCCAGATGCGACAAATTATCCCAGAAATCGACTGACAATGTGATCAAACACCGCCGGTTTGGACGCATGCGGCCAGTGTCCAGCCCCATCGATAACTTTCAGGCTGGCCTTGGGGAACCATTGGTGGACCAATTGACTGTCCTTATTTTGTAGATAATCTGAATTCTTGCCTTTGATAAACAGTGTTTCACCGCCATAAGGCTGTTGCAAAGTCGGAGCTTCCAGCAGTTTTCCGTAGTGGGTGTTCAGCGCTGGCAGATTGAGCTGCCATTGGTAGCCTTGTCCGCTTCTACTCAAGTTTTTCAATAAAAAAGATCGGGTAGCCGGGTCCGGCTCTGCAGCGGCAAGAGTCGAATCAGCATCACTGCGTCGCGTCAGTTGTGACAAATCTATACGGCTCATCGCATCGAGAATTTGTTGGTGTGTCGGCGCATAGGGTCTGGGCGCAATGTCGACAACAATCAGCTTTTTGACACGCTCGGGGAATTGACAGGCGAACTGCATCGCGACCTTCCCACCCATCGAGTGACCCAGCAGCAGCACCTCTGCGTGTCCGCTGGCGTTTAGCGTCTCACTCAGATCAGAGGTCATAGCAGCGTAGTTCATATTGTCGTGGTGCGGGCTGGCTCCGTGATTGCGCAGGTCAATTGAAATGACCAGACGCTCGGCGGCCATTGCCTTTGCTCTGGATACCCAATTCTCCGAACTCCCGAACAAGCCATGCAATAGCACCAGTGGAGGTGAATCGGGGGAGGCGGTGCCAATCGACGTGTAATTCAGTACCAAAGCCATCAATTCAGATCGACAGTGAGGTCGGAAAAGGAATCTTAGAGGCAGCGGGTGTCTGCGTCAAAGTAGCCCGGATTTACCAGGGTGCTCAATGGCATTTTTTGAGTCGGATTTAATCGAGACTCACGATTGGCCTGCAATAAGGTTAAACTTGTGCTTTTGCTGAACCGGGAGGAACGGTGTCGCAGACATTTTCACAGCTGCTTTCCATGCTGAAGGTGAGCGCAGTTGCGCCTGAGGATGCAACCCCTGCGGGTTCCAAAGGCGTGTCTGGTAGCTCAGACGGATTGATGAATGGCACGCTTATCGGTTTGGAAAAAGAGAACCTGAGGGTCGACTTACAGGGTTTGATCGCACGATCTGATCATCCAGCAGCGCTTGGAGCGGCATTGTGTAATCCGCACATCACCACTGACTATTCAGAAGCTTTGCTGGAAGTGGTCACGCCGGCGCTGCCTGATGGCAGAGACGCACTGAATTTTCTGCTACAGGCTCAACGATTTATTGAACGCGAGTTGCCGGAAAACGAGTTTATCTGGGATACCAGTATGCCATGTGTGATAGACGGGGTTAAAAATATCCGCATCGGCAACTATGGATCATCAAATGCCGGGAAGATGAAGAGTATCTATCGAAGAGGACTCGGCCTGCGCTACGGTAAATCCATGCAGACCATTGCCGGCATACATTTCAATTTGTCGTGGCCTGATTCATTCTGGGACCACTGGCACCAGACGTCCGGTTCTTCAAAATCCCGCCAGGATTTTGTGACAGATGGTTATTTTTCGATGACTCGGAATCTGCTTCGCAATGGGTGGCTGATACCGTACTTGTTTGGTTCTTCGCCAGCTATTTGTAAAACATTCCTGCAAGGACAACCAGCCTTGCCATCAATGAAAACCCACAATATCAATAGCTATTATGAACCTTTTGGTACCTCGCTCAGAATGGGGGATATCGGCTATCAATATGACAAAGACAGTGGTGTTGAGATTGAGGTTGACTACACCACGCTGGACAGTTACCTGACAGATTTGTTGCGATTGATTTCCACACCACACAGTGCCTACCAGAAGCTTGGTCTTACTGATGAAGCAGGGGAAATACAGCAACTCAATACAAACCTGCTGCAGATAGAAAACGAATATTACAGTTCAGTGCGCCCCAAGCAGCTGACACAAAGTGGCGAATCACCGATCCATGCGATGCATCGCCGCGGCATCCTGTATCTGGAGTTACGCAGTGTTGACGTCAACATATTTGAACCAGCCGGTATGTGTGAGTCTCAATTGGCTTTTCTGGAGGCGTTCATGCTGTGCTCTCAGTTGCAGGCCAGTCCGCCCCTGACAAATGATGAAACCCGCATGATCAATTCCAATATGACTGCTGTCGCTCACCGCGGCCGTGAACCAGGCCTGAAGCTGCAGAGTCCGGCCGGCCCGGTGAACCTGACTGATTGGGCCAATGAACAATTCGATGCGATTATGGAGGTCGCGGAATTGCTCGATTCGGGTGTTCGAGGCCTGGGTGAAACCAATCGTTATCGTGAGGCGGTAGCTATGATGCACAAGCGAGTCGCTGATCCGGATCTGACACCTTCTGCGCGAGTCATCGATGAAATGCTCACTGGCTACCCGTCTTTCCACGACTTTGCCAAAGACAAATCCCGGCAACATGCCGCAACGCGAGCTGATTTGACAGAGGACGAATCCATAACGCGTTTGCTACAGCAACAAGTTCAGCTTTCTCATGACGCTCAGAAAAAGATGGAAGCTGCAGACGACCAACCCTTTGAGGACTATTTGAAGCAGTATTTTCAGCAATTTGATGCAGAAGAACTGAGTCGTTATCGACAAGCTGGCGCGTCGTGACCGGCAGCGACAGGATGGTGTCCGGCGCCGGGTCACCGGATGCGGATGACAACCCATCAACTGATATACCATCCATTGACCATGTCGGGGCCGTGATTCTGGCTGGCGGTCTGGCTCGCCGAATGGAAGGCCGTGACAAGGGATTGATTGAACTATCCGGCAAACCCATGGTGCAATGGGTGTTGGAAAAACTGAGACCCCAGGCCGGCAGCGTGGTAATCAATGCCAATCGCAATCAGCAGCGTTATGCCGCATTTGGAGTTCCTGTCATCGCGGATGCACTTGAAGGTCATCTTGGGCCGTTGGCAGGGCTGGCGGCAGCGCTGGGAGAGTTGGATACGGATTACGTTTTCATGTGTCCCTGTGATTCCCCCTTTATCCCTGCCGACATGATCAGCAAGCTCTTTCAATCGCTGGTCTCGGCGGGTGCAACCATCGCGGTTGCACGTGATGCGGATCGTGTACAACCCGTATTCCTGCTGGTACACCGGCGCTGTGAACCCTCTTTGCAGGAATTCCTGTCTTCCGGACAGCGAAAAATTGATCGTTGGTTTTTGCAGCTGGATGTTGTACAAACAGATTTCTCGGATTATCCCGAGGCTTTCCGTAACATTAATACCGAAGAGGAAAGACAATCTGCCGAGGAGTTAATAGGGTAGATTGCCCAGTAGTTTGCCGAGTAGATGGTTGCATCGTGGTACCGTAACCTGCAGTCTGCCGAGCTTTACATCCACTGAGGCAGAGACGCAACTCCGAGGTTCAGAAGTAGCTAGAGTAAAAGTGGCTGGATGACTATAGAAAAACAACCTTCCTGTGAAGATCCGTCAGACCCTGATCTGTTGCCTGTAGCCGAAGCATTGGCACGGATTGAAGGTGTTCTGCCCAGTTTGCTCGATGATGTGAACCAGCACGAAGTCCTGGCTCTTCAACGCTGTCTTGGACGTGTGCTTGCCGAGGACATAACGTCACCGATCGATGTCCCTTCCTATACCAATTCAGCAATGGATGGTTATGCTGTCGCCGGTGCTAATCTGCCATCGAGTGGTGAAAAAGATTATCAGGTTATCGGCACCGCATGGGCAGGTCGTCCTTTTAACGGTGGTACCAGCGAATCTGAGGCGGTGCGGATCATGACTGGAGCAATGATGCCGGACGGCACAGATACCGTTGTTATTCAAGAGCATGTTGCGGTTGTCTCAGAGACACAAGTACTGATCGGCAGTGACACAGTGGCTGGCAAGAATGTGCGGCAGGCGGGCGAGGACGTACAGGCAGGGCAAGTGGTATTGCATAAGGGTGAGTGGCTAGGACCTGCGCAACTGGGTCAGCTGGCGTCCCTCGGTGTTGACCGTGTTGCGGTAACCCGACAACTGAAAGTTGCCTATTTTACCACTGGTGATGAACTGAAAAGCCTCGATCAGCATGCAGGCAAAACGCTGGGTCCCGGTGAGCTTTTCGACAGCAATCGCTACACCCTGTTTGGCATGTTGAGTCGGCTGGGAGTGGAAATACAAGATCTCGGCATTGTGCGCGATAATCCTGAAGATACCCGGGAAGCGTTTAAAAAAGCTGCCGCCAGCGCTGATGTGGTCATCACTTCAGGTGGTGTTTCAGCAGGCGAAGCCGATTACGTGACCCGAATAATTCATGAAATAGGTGATGTGGCATTCTGGAAGCTGGCCATGAGACCCGGCAGGCCATTGGCGTTTGGCAAGATAGGTGATGCTGTGTTTTTCGGCTTGCCTGGTAATCCGGTGGCCGTCATGGTGACCTTCTACGAGTTTGTGCAACCCGCCTTGAGATCCATGATGGGTGCCAGCCTCGTGCAAGCCACTACACTGACAGCTCAATGCCAGTCACCCCTGCGAAAATCACCTGGTCGTACAGAATACCAACGCGGCATCATGGAAATCGATTCGTCGGGACAAGTGATTGTTAATACCACTGGCAAACAAGGTGCTGGCCGCTTGAGTTCGATGTGTGTTGCCAATTGCATGATTGTGTTGCCGCCAGGTCAGGATAGTATTGAGCCCGGAGAGATGGTTGAGGTTCAGCCATTTTTCGGGTTGGTCTGACCGACTTGCACCGGCATTTACACTTTGGTGCTGGTAGGTAGGGTACTCGCAGGTAAATGTGTGAACACAATAGATGCAAGGATCAGCAGCAGGGCGGCGATTTTGTGCCAGCTTAGTTCCTCGCCCAGAAGCACCACAGCCGAAAATACACCCACCACCGGTGCTGTCAACACGGATATAGCGGCAACAGACACTGACAATCGGGATACCAGCACTGCCCACAGCAGGTAACACAGCACCATTGGGCCTAGCACGTGGAAGCTCAATGTGGCCATCACCGGTATGCTTGGTATTTGCAGGTTGGCCGGATCCTCCAGAAACCAGACGACCGGCCAACTCACAACAGTTGAGATCGCGAAAAACCAGGCTGCTCGGGCGCTTGCTTGCAAGCGCCAGGGGTGTGATTTCAACGCTATGTTGCCAATTGACCAAAACAAGGCTGCGCAAAGCATGACAATGACACCGGTCGGGCGTGCGAGCAAAATGGCAAGGTCTCTCCAGATCAGAAGCGCGATGCCCAGCATACCAAGACCCAATGCGATGACAATTCGGGTGTTCAACGGATCTTTCAGATAGAACACAGCCAGCAATGCCGTCATCGCCGGCATGGTGTAGGCAACAATGGCAGCCTGGGAAGCTTCGCTCAGGGTTTGCCCCCAGGATGTCAGCATATTGAACGCGAAAACAAGCAATGTGCCAGTGACAATCAGTGGCAGTAATTCCTGACGGCTGGGGCGTAAATTTTCTTTGTTGAAAATGGCAATCATGGTGAGCAGCACCGCCGCGAACGGAAAAGCAATCGCACGGATGGTGAATGGCGGGAGTTCACTCATCATGAATTTGACCGCTGGCCAGTTCAGCCCCCACAAAACACCCACTAAAAGTAAACACAGTGTTGAAGACAATCGCATGGGTATTGGTCGCAGAAGTATTTCAGCGGGGCAGCTGACTTGATGCTGCTGTTGTTTTCTTGGTGAAGCCTGGATTCACAGATTGTAGTTCAAACGATGACCAGGCCGATGCCATTTTGCCTGATAGAGAATGCCAAGACCGGATGAGGTGATATAGGCGGTGTCCATTGACGGCCCGCCAAAACAAATATTGGTCACCATAACATCGGGCTGCGGCACAGGAATAATCGCTTCCAGCCGGCCTTCTTCACTGATTGAACTGATCACTCCTGTCCCCAGGGTAGCCACGCAAACGTGACCTGCGCTGTCTACCGCCATTGAATCGAGTCTCTCATGACCAGTAAAACCGTACAGAATATTGCCAACGCCGAACGGATCATCGAAAGGCGCGAGAACGCCGGGTTCTGTAATATCCCAATAGCGAACCTTGGCGCTGAAGGTTTCGGCGGCATAAAGTCTTTTTCCGCAGGGTGACAAGGCAATGCCGTTGGGTTGTTCTATCGGATGCACAATGCGTTTGATATGGTTACCGTCGGCTGTCGCGTAGCAGATCGCACCGCGATCCAGACGATCATCAAATCGTTTTCCCAGATCAGTAAAATAGAACCCGCCCTGATCATCGAACACAATGTCGTTAGGCCCCCGCAGTGGTGCACCATCGTCACAACGGTCATACAATTGCTCTACCTTGCCGGTTTCGATGTCCACTACCTGAATAGAGCCGCTGCTGTAGTCGACAGGTGTCCCAACGGGTCTGAGTAATCCGTTTTGTGTTGACCAGGTAAAGCCACCGTTATTGCAGATATAAACACGACCATCAGGCCCAACGGCAGCTCCATTGGGCCCACCACCGCACTCAGCAAGCACACTGACCTTACCCTGGGGGCTAATCAGACTGAGGGTCTGACGGTTGATTTCAACCAGGATTAAACTGCCATCTTGCAAAGCGATAGGGCCTTCTGGAAACAGCAGATCGGTTGCCATTATTTTCATATCTTGGATCCTTGGGCTTTGTCAGGTGTTGATTATTCTTCGGTGTCGCAATCACTGCAATGTGACCATGACCTTGTCGAGGCCGCGGAAATGATAACTATTGCGATACACCGGTGTTTCCGCCAGCTTCAGTTCAGGTAGCCGCTTGAACAACACCGATAACGCGGTGATCAATTCCATTTGAGCCAGAGCCGCCCCCAGGCAGTAGTGAATGCCTGCGCCCAGCGACACGTGACCAGCGTCATCCCTGTCGGGGTTAAACTCGGCGGGTCGTTCGAAACGCCGGGGGTCGTGATTTGCCGCCCCCAGCAACAAACCTACTTGTTCACCGGCACTGATTGTCACTGAGTTTTGCGGCACGCCCGAGGGTGACTCGAGTGTAATATCCTCAAGAGCATAACGGGTAAAAAGATGTAGCGGCGTATCGATGCGCATGAGTTCTTGCACGGTACGTTTACATTGCGCCGGGTTGGCGAATAGCTCTTCGGGTTTGAAGGGGCTGTTGAGTATCGTTTTCACGGCGTTGCCAAGTTGATGGACAGTGGCTTCATGGCCAGCGTTGAGCAGCAAAATGACCGTAGAAACAATTTCAGCATCAGTCAGGGCTCTCTGGTCGTGTGCGGCCCCGGCGATATGTGCCTGAGCCAGTTTTGACAACAGATCATCAGTTGGTTGCAGGCGACGCTGTTGCAGGAGTTGCAGGATGAGTTGCTGGAATTCGCTGGCTGCCTGGTTGGCAGCGACTTCGTCATCATGGGTTTGGGTCATGGTGTAGACCTTTACCATACAGTGAGACCACGCCAGAAGTTCGGGAATATACTGGTGCGGCACACCAATTAAATCAGCGATTATGCGAGCTGGCATCGGTGTCGCGTAGCTGGTTAACAGATCAACCGTTTTCCCGGCTTTTAGTGGCCCTTCAATTTGATCGATCAGGCTATGGGCATCTTTTTCGATACTGTGCTGCATGCTCTCTATTTGCCTTGACAGAAACGCACTGCCAGCCAGCTTCCTCAGACGTGTGTGTGCGGGTGGCTCCTGATTAAGCAGGGAAAACTCCTCAACTGCATGGAAGTCGTCCATGTGTGCTTTTTCAGTTGGGTTTTTCTCTGGCGGCTTTTGACCTGATGGCGATTGCTCATTGTCGGCATCAGCCGGGGCCCGACGCCCACAGCGGCGATCTCGCAACAACTGGTTAACAGTGGCGTAGTCCGTAACACACCAGAGTTGGTAATGTTCCCAGAAAAAGGGAGTTTGAGAGTGAAGTTCCTGGTAGAAGCGATAGGGATCAGCGACAAATTCCGGATCTGTCGGGTTGATGGAAACGCTGTGTTCAGGTGCCATTGTCCGGGGTAGTTTTCCGTGTTTGGTTTCTGCTGGATCTGGTGGCCCGAAGGTTAGCTGGTTCGCAACAGCGGCTTGTGCTGGTTTCTCGCGAGGTGCTATTGTGAAGTCATTCACAGTTGTAACACACTTTGACAGGCCCTCTCGGATTACAATGTCTGTTTGATCAACTGTCAGACTAGGACATCTTGAGCACCGACACAGCCAATTCCGGATTGTTTCTCGCCAGACTGCTTCTCGTAGAGCCCTCTTCCACGATGCGGTATGTGCTTGAAAATTATCTTAAAGAGCAAGGCTACGCTGTGGAATCGGTAGACAGTTTCAGAGCTGCATCAAATTCCCTCAGACAACAGTTCGACAGCTTCGATGATGATTATGCCGCAGTGCTGTTTGGCTGGCCAGCAACCAGTGTGGCAGAAGCAAGCCAGTTTGTAGCGCTGCTTGAGTCAGCCGATTATCATGATCTACCCGCAATAGTCCTGTCGCAAGAGATGCGGGCTGACAGTCGTGCCTGGGTTGCCGGCAGGGAACAAACCGTTCTGCTGAGATGGAAGGATTACCGTTCCTGTCGAGAGCGCCTGCAGCATCTGTTGGACGAATCACTCGACAACGATGCCGATGCCCCTGTAGTCAAATTCAGCAATCAGGATATCCATATTCTGGTTTGTGATGACTCTGCCAGTATACGCTTGGCTCTGCGTGATTTATTGCAGTTGCAGGGCTATGAAGTGACCGTTGTCAGCAGTCATGACGAAGCAATGTCAGCGGCGCGCCAGAATGAATTCGACATCGCCGTACTTGACTACTACTTACAGGATTCAACCGGCGATGAACTCTGTCGTGCATTGCTTGAGCATCCTGAAGTGGGTGAAATCGCATGCACCATTCTTACCGGGACCTACTCAGACCACATTATCAAGTCCAGTCTCAGGGCCGGAGCCGTCGAGTGCATGTTCAAGAATGAATCCAGCGAGTTGTTGCTGGCAAGAATAGATGCCATTAGCCGGCTTGTCCGGCAACGTAAATCGCTGTTGGCGGAACACCGGAAGATGGATTCCGTTATCGATTCCATAGGCGGATCGGTATTGGTCTTTGATCCCCAGGGCGATATCGTCTTTGCAAATGAGAGTGGTAAACGCTCGCTTGGACATCGCAATGATGAATCACTTGTGGGCAAGCCAGTGGCTCAGGTCGTCAGTGATGAGTTGACGAGTGCCGAAAAAGGTCGCCGTTTGCGAGGTGTGTTCCTGGATAGTGATGCGGAACCCGTCAGCGTTGTATTCAAGTGTTCCGATCTGAAGCTTCAGGGACAGCCGGGCGGAACCATTGTTCTGTTCAGAACACTCGAGGATGTGCTCGCCGGCAGTGGGGCAGTGTTGAGCAGTGATGCAGATCCGAGCGCGAAATTTATGCGGGCTGTCGGCGACAACCTGACCATGCTGGACCAACAAACCCATCTGTCGAGTTTGTTGGTTGTGGAGCTTGGTTTCAAATCAGGAGGGTCTGCACTCGCCAGCCTCAAGGACACTCCCGACCATCAGCGATTGATGACCTCGGCTCTGTTGAACATTTACCCCTTCGAAGATCACCTGGCTTATCTGGGGAACAGTCGATTTGGCGTATTGCTCCATCATCCGGATGATCAACAGTCGTTGATGCAATGTCGGAAATTCATGCAAATTGTTAACGAGGTAGCTGATGACACCGGCTTGGAAGGTGCGACAGCGATTGGCTGTTTGATAAACCTGCAGCGCCACAGTTCCAAAAATGAAGTTGAGCTGATGCAGGCGGCGGTTCAGGGTCTCAAGCTTGCTGCAGGTAATGGCCGTAATAATTGTTATCTGATTGACTACGCTCGCACCCTGCCGGTCTACCCGACACCGGTGGCTCAACCTGCCTAGCCCGCCTTACTCGCGAAGGCGAAAGGGATATTGAAGTTTACATAAAGCGGGCTAGAAGCCATCTCAAAATCGATCCTGCACGCAATCTCTGCGTTGCGATTCCTCCCCCGCAAAAGGGGTCATATCGATGTGAGACCCGTCTGTTAATTTTCCCGGAAAGTAGATCCGGTCAGTAGATATACAGTGCGCCGCTTGCAGCAACTGGTACACCATCCGTGTTCGTTTCGGATTCTGCACCAACGACCAACGTTGATCCATCATCGCTCAGGTGCAGACTTCTGGCGAAGTCATTGGCAGCTGGCTGCGGGTTACTGAACTGGTTGTCTGATTGCCAGCTTGAATTGATCCACGAGAATACCGAGACCACGTTTTCAGTTGATCCCGGATTCGAAACTCCAAGAACAATCATATGACCTGAACCGTCAACAGAAATTGCCAGGCGTGAATCGGAACTATGAGTTCCTGCAGGTGTCAGCAATGTCTCCGGCTGATACTGTCCACTGGCATCCAGTCGGAGTATCTGCACCTGCGACAGTGGTTTATGCAGAGTCGACCCTCTTTCAGTCAATTCGGGGCGCGTTTGCAGGCTGCTTAGCAATGTGGATCCATCGCTACTCAACTTAACTGATTCTGCGTACAACGATTTGCTTGTAAAAGCATGGTGGGTTATTTTCTGAGTCAGCGTGTAGTTGCGCTGCTCGCCAGAGACGTCGGCTTCTAAACCGGCAGAATTGTTTGTTGAATAGACATGTATTGCACCTCTGATGGGTTGTTCCCCGCTACTGGACAGGACTGCTGAAGTGGACATCTCGCCAGGTGCACTGATCACAAGTCGCTCGCCCGTGCTGTCGAGACTCAGTTGTTGACCGAATCGACGTCCGCTTGAATCAGTCTGGCCACCCTCACCGTTGTCAGCGTGCAGAACCTGCGTCAGCATCCAGTCCCGACTGATGCTATCCCGCTTGAAAACCGAAACCGATCCTGCCTGCAGATGTCGAATCGAATCGGCTGGTGCACCGACTGCAATGGTCTGTCCATCAGCACTGATTGCCACACTGGTACCAAAGCTGGCGGCGTCAGAAGGCAGCTGAGCATTGAGCTGGCGAGTTTGCAACCAGGTTCCACCCAAGCGTTCAAACACAAAGACTGCACCTGCCAGTGTATTATCAACTTGCTGTAACGGTGCCCCGACCACAACCGTGTCCGCAACTGAATCTACCGCCAGTGATGAGCCAAATTGACTGTTGGCGGAGGGGTTGGAAGGTTGCAACAAAGCTCCCGGCCACCATTGGCCCTCAATCTCGAAATACAGTTCTGCCGCGCCCGCGTCGGAGAGCATCTGTCGGGTAACCGGATGTCGACTGTTAGCGCGGGGAATCCCGGCTACTATGACGTTCCCAAGAGCTGAACTGGTTAGCGATGAAGCGAAGAGGTCGAATTCGGATGTCTCTGTTGCAGTCAGTTTTAATGCACTGGCAGAGGCTAGATGATCGACCGCAACACTATAGGAGCGAACGCAGTCTGTGGAGCCACAGACTTGTAAAATAAATTCCATGTCCTGCCATGCAAAAGCCAGTGGATCTACCTTCAGGGAATAGGAGGTGATCTCGCTATCGGCGAATTGCACTATTGGATGGATCTCGCGTAACTTTTTATCATAGAGCTCGATAGAAATAACGCTGTTTTGTGGTTGTGGTTGCCAAGTGAATTGC
>CALFCE010000233.1 GCA_937951215.1 uncultured Granulosicoccaceae bacterium | reverse complement strand
CGCCGGGGGCCAGGTTTTGTACAAGTACGTCAGCCTTGCAAAGCATCTCCTGCAATAGTGCTTTGTCATCAGGCTTTTTGAAATCAAGCACAACAGATTCCTTGCCTTGATTGATCCAGGTGAAATACGAACTCTCGCCCTTGGCTGCCGTGTCGTAGGCACGAGCAAAATCTCCACCATCACGCTCTACCTTGATAACCCGCGCTCCTGCGGCGCAGAGCCTTGATGTGCACAGAGGGGCAGCTACTGCCTGCTCGACAGCAATTACCAATAACCCTTCCAGCGGTCCAGCCATTCAACCCTCCAGTCAACAAAGTATAAGGAACTTCTGCGAGATGACATCATCATCCGTCTGGCATCCTCTGCATGGTCATGAAACCCTGGTCCGGGCTAGTGTTCTCAACGCCGGATGAAAATCCATCGTGCTGAGCTGCCGCTACCGGGTGCGCGATACCCGAGGTCAAAATATCAGAACACAGAGCTGTTGTCTTGTCTGTTGTGATAGCCGTGGAAATTGATGGATCACCCGCTTCCGCAGGTGATGACAAAATGTTGGGTTTGCCTGTTTGTTTGGTGTTGCTGGATCGATAAAGGCGGGGCTTGGCTTACGACATCATCCTCCGCGAAGGCGGAGGATTCATTTTATATGACGTATATGACGTATATGACTGTTGCAAGCGTAGTCTCGGGATTGGCATCCCGATGACAATAATCAGCTTCTGTTTTCGAGTTGCTCGGCCAGCTTGTTCAATTTGTCGGCATAGTCGCGGAACATGTCCGGATCGCCAGCACGCAAGTTAACACGAGACTGGAAGTCTCCAGCAATCATCGCATCGACATGTCGATTGAAAGGGCGGAAAGGTCCGATCAGCTTGTGCGTATAGACAACGCAAACCACCGCAAGCAGCAGGATGTAAAGGATAAACAAAACCCCGCAGTATCGAAACAGATGTACCAACTGCATCTCTATCATTTCTGCATAGTAGCTTTGTGCACCACCGTCCACGACCACGGTGCCAATCAGATCGCTAAAAGCGAAGTACAGGAAGATGGATAGCAATATGGCAACAACTGCTGTGGTTCCCAACATGTACATCAACAATTTAAATTGCAGAAACGGTTGCCAGATAGCATTTACGGCTTTGCGTTTCTGGCCTGCATTGTTTGTATTTTGTGCCGGAGTGCTCAGAACTTCTGTCGAACTCATCGGTTAGCCCTGGAATTGTTTATAGATATCATCTCTATATCGGTTTTATCTGACCGAGCTTTAACCTGATTCACGTCGAGCCAGCCATTGCACGATACAGCCACGGCGAAATGCGTAGACAACGCCAGGTGTTGAGGAATATTGAGGTATAGTTAACAGTCTCGGGTGGTGTTTGCCACCACATGGCAGAAGATGGGAGTGGTAGATGCTGTATGCATTGGGTCAAAAGCAGGTTCTGATCAATGAAAGTTGCTATATCGCACCGGGTGCGGTGGTGATAGGCGATGTCAGATTCGGTGATCGCTGCAGTGTCTGGTTCAACGCGGTGATCAGGGGGGACAATGATTCTATCGTGATTGGTGATGGCAGCAACGTACAGGATGGCTCAGTGCTCCATGTCGATGAAGGCTTTCCGCTGTCAATTGGCAGGAATGTCACCATTGGCCATAAGGCGATGCTGCATGGCTGTACCATCGGTGATGGGTCCTTGATCGGGATGAATGCAGTTGTTCTTAATAGCGCGAAAATCGGCCGCCAATGTCTGATTGGAGCCAACTCCCTGGTAACTGAAGGAATGGAAGTGCCTGACGGCTCGCTGGTTTTGGGTTCACCCGCCAAGGTGGTAAAGCCGCTGACTGAAAAACACCTGGCCGAACTGGGCAACCCGGCACGCAATTATCAGGAAAAGATTGCGCTGTATCAATCCGGGCTAAAACAAACCGAAAGGGATGTTTAGCGTACCTGGATGGAGATTGTGGCGCTGTCCTCGAAACCGCTGGCATTGATGATGGTGTACACCATCGTTTCAATACCTCTAAAATTTCTGCGAGGTGTATACCTGATGATGTTGGTGCCGATAATTTCTGCGTCACCGCCCTGGTCCGGAGCAGATTCGATTCGTATTAAATCGATATCAACTGCTTCAGGGTCAACATCATTGCTCATCGGGTAGAAAATGTTGCCTGTACTGTTACGACGAACATCGTAGCTGTCGTCATTGGCCTCGGGTTGTAACTGGTTGTTGCCAACAGAAATTACCACCGTTGCTGCATTGCTGAAAAATTCACCGTCAAACAAGCGATACACAAAGCGGTCCTCGGTATTTCCGATTGCCGGATCGTGTTGGTAGGTAAATCCTCCACCTGAGGTAAAACTGTTGTCGAAATTATTGCGCGCCCATCGTGGTGCTTCCAATAGCTCGGTTCTCAGGCAACCATAACGCCTGTCACCATCATCTTTGTCATTTTCGAGCAGGCTGGTATTACCGGCAAATGTGTCGCATCGGTCATCGAACTGAAATCCGTCGATGACCAGAGTCCCGGCCTCGGTGACAGAAAAACTATCGTTGATGGCAACCGGTGCTTCGTTGTCCGCGTTCAGGCAAAAGCTGATTTGATGGGTTTCTATGCTGCCATCGGCAGATTGAAATTCCCAGTCATAGCGCAAACCCACGGGCAGTGACAATCGAGGGGGCACCAACGAATAGGCAGCATCACTGGCATCGGGTGTTTCCAGAATGTACATCTCGCAGTCTTCCAGATCGGCAGGGCAGGCATCGTAGAGCGAATCTGCAGTTATTGTGCTGTCAAGAATACCGGCACACTCGGCCAGCTTGCCTTCCTGGGTTCGTTGCCAATTGATCACTTGAAGGATGTCGCCTTCTTCATTGCTGAACTGTTGAAGGTCCAGCAGTTTTGGCGATTCTTCAGACAGGCCAATGACTGATTCGTCAGCTTGTCCGGTTGCTCCGAGCAGGATGAAATCAGCCTGATTACCAGTGGAATCCACCCAGCCACAGCCGGCCGATATCGAAAACAGCGTAGCGGCTATCAGCGTGATTAACACTCTGAATGTATCGATAACGTGACTCATACTGGAACGAATATGCTTGATGCAATATTACTCACAAAGTCTGTGCCAGACTGTAATCGGCAGCCAATCCATTCAAATGAAGGGCCGTTTTCTGTGCGCGACACCGATGGTCTGTTTTATTGCTATGTATCCGGCAAAAATCGCTGACTGTGGCAAACTGTGGCCGTGAAAAACTACCGACAAGCCTGGGTCAAGCCACTGCCTGCATTGCCCCGGATGACTGACACAACACAGATCGTGCAGCAAAGTGCCCCCGGAATTGCCCGCTCGACCCGGTGGATAGTGTTGCTGCTGGGTTTGTGCTGCCTGGTTTCCTGTGGTGATTCAGCGGTTGAAAATGTGACCCTGTCGGAAAAACCGGCCACGCGGTCGCAGGAAGATCCCGGCCAGCGGCTGCAACCGCAGATCAGTGAGCTGGGAATGCGCTTGCGCATGTCGTATCAGCAGCTAAACGAGCTGGCTCGGCGTGTTGTTCCCGAGAGCCAGTCTGATGAGGGTTCGCAGCGTTTTTGCGAGCGGGTGATTGGTATCAAGGTCTGCGGGACGACTCGATGGGTTTACCGTATCCAGCGCACCGGTGATGTGGTGCTTTCCGGTGTACCTTCCGAGGAAGGTGCAATGATCAACGGTGGCGGTCGTGTCGCTGTCTCAGCGCCGTTGACGTTTGACGGTGAAGCGGGCATGCAAGGCGATCTTGCCAAAGCGCTGAACTTGTCGAAAGTTGATTTTAGCGGCGCGGTTGATCTTACCGTGATGCTGGGTATTGATCTGGATGAACAATGGTGTCCGGTCATTACAACGGAAGTTTCCTATCAATGGACGCAATCACCCCGTGTCGAATGGATTGGTGGTATCGACTTCAACGTGCAGGAAATTCTGGACAAAAAGCTGGCAGAAGAGATGGGCTCTTTGGATGAACGATTGGCTGGTGCCATTGACTGCAAGCGTTTCCGGGACGAACTACAGCAACAATGGCGGGCCTACAGTATTGCCATTGATCTGCCAGCCGAACTGAATCCGGAACTCGCCGGGTCTGACAAAACTGCTGATGGAACCGAAGCTGTTGATAATAAAATGTTCTTGAATCTGGTGCCGCAGGGTTTTGCGTTTTCCGGTGTTAATGCCGAGACTGATCGTCTTGGTATCTCCTTTGTGTTGGAGGCACAGGCGACAGTTGATACCGAAAGGGTCGAGCCGGAGTCGCTGCAATTGCCGGCCTTGAAACGCGTTGACTACAGAGCCGGTTCGACCCGTTTTGATTTTCTACTCAACCTTGATTACAAGCACATCAGATTACTTGCTGTTGAAGCACTTGCAAACCAGGAATTCAAATCCACCAGTGTGGCTGGTGATGTGTCAGTTCTGATTCACGATGTCTCGGTGAGTGGATCAGGAGATCGCTTGTCTGTTGAGCTCGACTTTGAAGCTGACTTGCCGGGTAGACGTACAAAAAAAACCACGGGTAAGGTCTACCTGACCGCCTTGCCGGTAGTGAACGCTGATACGCGCACACTGTCGCTGACAGATTTGCGCTTTTCCAGCATATTGGATAGCAAGTTGTGGGATTTGTTGGCCAGCGTTTTTGAAGGCAAAATCGTCAGCGAGTTGCAGTCGCGTGCCAGCATTGATCTCGGCCCGCATTTAACCGAGCTTGAAATCACTGTGTTGGCCCAGCTGGCCGATGAAAACAACACCCGTGGTGCCATCATCGATGCCACTGACCTGACGATAGACCTGGTCAATATCATTCCGACAACCGATGCCTTGGCGCTTAACGTCAGAGCTTCGTCGATGCTGGATATTCAACTACCAGTGAGCGTTTTCGAAGATATCCAGTAATGATAGACAACGAATCAGATAAATTGAATACCGACGATGCGGAGCAGGCAGCGAATGCCTCAACCGGTCCTGCAGCTGGTACCGAGCCTGGAAAACGGCGGCGTCGCAAACGCAGGGTGCCCGATACTTCGGTTCCATCGCCGTGTGTTGCCATCTGTGAATACAATGACGAAGCCTTGTGCAAAGGCTGCTTGCGCAATCCGGATGAAATCCGCGACTGGATAATCATGGACCGTGAGCAGAAACTGGCGGTACTGGATGCGATCGCTGAGCGACGCAAGCATGTCAAGCCCGAGTCATGATTCAGCAATGGATTCCAGCCTCAGTTCATGCCCGTTCAGTTTTCAGAGTGTCAAAGATGGCAACGTCCGGATCAGTCATCACGGCAAAGTGGTGAAGGTGCTCTCAGGCAAAGCCGCGAGGCAGTTCCTGGCAAGGATAGAAGCCGCTGACGAATTGCAGCGGCAACACTTAATGGCCAGGGTCACTGGCAACTACAAGCGAGGCAACGAAAGGCCGGGCAAGCCGGCAAACTCCTGAACCCGGAAGCCAATCGTTGCGGCTACATGGTGACAGCAACGCTACCTTCTGACTGATCATCGAGAACCGATTCAAATGCCGCGAGACGCTTGTAGATTGAAATCAGCTCGATGATGGTTGTCCATGAATTGACCAGGAACTGAAAAGAGTTTTCCACCTTGCCAAACGCATTCGTTATCTGGGTAAACACGCCAAAAGTGATTGCCCCGGCAACAATGGTCGGCGCAAGAGCGATCAATGGAATAAAGTTCGCGCCCTGCAGATAAGCGTAGCGAAAAACGTTGAAATAGAGATAATTGAAATAGAGTCTGAAGTAGTTTTTGCGAACATCACCAAACAAGGTATTAACAGTGGGCAGATCACATCTATCCGCATTGTCTTCCCCGTAGACGAGTTCCTTGCGGTACGCTGCCTCAACTCGCTGATTATGAAATTCCAGACCGGGTAATCGAATACCCACAACGGCCAGCAATACCGTGCCAAGGATAGCCGAGAGCAACGCTACATACACCATGGATCCATTAACCGCGCCGATAAAAGGCAGCTCGGTGATGTTTTGCGACAAGGTCCAGAGCAGTGGCAGAAATGCCAGTAAAGTCATGATGGAGCTGATAAACGCGGAGCCCAGTCCTTCCATGATATTGGCGAAACGCATGGTATCTTCCTGGACTCGCTGCGCTGCCCCTTCGACATGACGAAGCTTTTCCCAGTGCTTCATATAGTACTCGTTCATCGCTGTTCTCCAGCGGAAAACGTAGTGCTGGGTGAAATAGTGAAATACGACCTGTACCATGATGGTTGCCATCAACACTTTGGCAACGGTCAGCATTTTCTGGAAGAACTCGCCCAAGGTAACCGAGTTGGGTGTTGTCAACGCGGCCTGGATCATGTCGTAAAAATCCCCGTACCAGGTATTTAGCCAGACACTGATTTGAACCAGAAAGTAGGTTACCACCAGGATAATCGTTGAGCCGACAACCGACCAGAAGTACCATTTGTTTCGACCAAACAGCAACCATCCAACACAGAACAGGATGGCACTACCCACAATGTACTGGTAAACCCAGGCTTTCTCCGTCGTCAGAAACGGGGCTCTTTCGCCCTCGGCGAGTTCGGCTGCGGGGATCTTGATCAGGCTGAGTTGCTCGGCAGCACCTTGCGCGAAGCCGTACCACATCGCCAGAAGTATGATGAACCATGCCAGTGCAGACAGGAAAAACTGCTTGGGATTGGGAAAAAATGATTTCAGCATAGTGTTGCTTCAACTCCAATGTAGGTCGCTTTTCGGTACATGGTTTACTGGTTCAGGCTCACCGGTTTGGTAGAGGCCGACCTAATGAGATTCTGGAAAACGCATGCCCATATACACCTGTACACAGTTTAGCAGGCAATCTGATGCGTCATAAGTTCAACCTGGGTTCGATTTTTTGCTCTTCCCCGACTTCAGGTTAAGCAATCAGGGGTCCAGAAGCTGAAGCGGGGCCTGTCATCGGTTACAATACGCTCCGGCTGTCGCTGGCAGGCCATCCCAGCCGGGTGGCGATGTCATTCAGATCAGATAATCATTCCAACACCTGCAGGTCTTAACCGGCTCGACATAGAATACCGAGAAACAATCCATGGCTCAGTACGTCTACAGTATGAATCGCGTCAGTAAGGTGGTACCACCGAAACGCGAAATTCTCAAAAATATCTCCTTGTCATTTTTCCCGGGAGCCAAAATAGGCGTGCTCGGGCTGAATGGTGCCGGAAAGTCCACACTGCTAAAAATCATGGCCGGCCTCGATACGGAATACGAAGGTGAAGCTCGACCCCTGCCGGGCATCAAGGTGGGATATCTCGCGCAGGAACCTGATCTGGACCCGGAGAAAACCGTCCGTGAAGTGGTTGAGGAGGCGGTCGATCAGATAAAGGCCACCCAGCAGCGCCTTGATGAAGTCTATGCGGCTTATGCCGAGCCAGATGCTGATTTTGATGCTCTGGCAGCGGAGCAGGCGAAGCTGGAGGCGGTATTGCAGGCGTCCGATGCGCATACCCTTGATCACCAGATGGACATAGCGGCAGATGCTCTGCGCTTGCCGGATTGGGACGCCAAAATCAAACCGTTGTCAGGAGGCGAGAAACGCCGGGTTGCATTGTGCCGATTATTGCTGTCAGCCCCCGATATGCTGCTGCTGGACGAGCCTACCAACCATCTGGATGCCGATTCGGTGGCCTGGCTTGAGCATTTTTTGCATGATTTCCCGGGCACCGTGGTGGCCATTACCCATGATCGATACTTCCTTGACAACGTCGCGGGCTGGATTCTCGAACTTGACCGTGGCATGGGTATTCCCTATGAGGGTAACTACTCCGGTTGGCTGGAAGCCAAGTCTGATCGACTCGAACAGGAGCAACGTCAGGAATCTGCCCACGCCAAGGCAATGAAGGCCGAACTTGCGTGGGTACGAAAAGGTGCCCGTGGCAGGCAGTCAAAGTCCAAAGCCAGGCTTGCACGATTTGAAGAATTGCAATCGCAAGAATTCCAGAAGCGCAGTGAAACCAATGAAATCTATATTCCACCGGGTGAGCGTCTGGGGGACAAAGTCATTGAATTTCACGGCGTGAGCAAGTCGTTTGGCGAGAGGTTGCTGATAGACGACTTGACCATGACCATACCAAAGGGTGCCATCGTTGGCGTGATCGGCGGTAACGGAGCTGGCAAGACCACCCTGTTTCGCATGATCACCGGCGAAGAGAAGCCGGATAGCGGCGAGATCGTCAAAGGTGAAACGGTGGACATCGCCTACGTTGATCAAAGCCGTGATGATCTTGATGCTGACAAAAGCATCTTCGAGATCATTTCAGATGGTGCCGATATTATTCAGATCGGTAGCTATGAGATACAGGCGCGAAATTACTGCGGCCGCTTCAATTTCAAAGGCAAGGATCAACAGAAATTTGCCAAAGACCTCTCTGGTGGTGAACGTGGTCGCCTGCATCTGGCTCTGACTCTGAAGCAGGGCGCTAATGTGCTATTGCTCGATGAGCCGTCAAATGATCTGGATGTCGAAACGCTGCGAGCACTCGAAGATGGCTTGCTGGCTTTTGCGGGTACCACAATAGTGATCTCGCACGATCGCTGGTTCCTTGATCGCATCGCCACCCATATCCTGGCCTACGAGGACGATTCGCAAATGACGTTCTTCGCTGGAAATTACACCGAATATGAAGCGGACCGGAAAGAACGCCTGGGTGAAGATGTTGTACCCAAGCGGGTCCGGTATAAAAAGTTGGCCTGATTTTCAAGTTGGCAAAAAACCATCGAATACGCAATTACCGAGGGCACATCGATGCTTGATCAAAGTCAGTTACAGGAAATGGGGCTTGAAGTACTGCTGGTGAACCACCCGCTAGTGCAGCACAAACTCACCTTGATGCGTGATAAATCGCAATCGTCGACTCAGTTTCGAGCTTTGCTGCGTGAGATTTCATGGCTGCTGTGCTTTGAAGTGACTCGTGATCTGCCATTAACCGAAAAACCGGTAGAGACGCCTGTTGAAGCTACCACTGCCCCTGTATTGAGTGGCAAGAAATTGGTGTTTATCTCTATTTTGCGCGCAGGTAATGGCATGCTCGACGGCATGCTCGACGTCATACCGTCTGCGCGGGTCGGGCATGTCGGTTTGTACCGGGATGCTAAAACCCTGGAGGCTGTAGAATATTACTACAAAGTGCCGGCCCAAATGGAAGAGCGACTGGTGATTGTGGTTGATCCGATGCTTGCCACTGCCAATTCAGCTATTGCCGCTGTTTCCAGGCTCAAAGAGGGTGGGGCCAGGAACATGCGTTTTGTCTGCCTTATTTCAGCTCCTGAAGGTGTTCGAGCCTTTAACGAAGCCCACCCCGATGTCTCTATTGTCACTGCCGCCGTTGACGACAAACTGAATGAAAAAGGCTACATCGTTCCTGGCCTTGGCGATGCCGGTGACAGGATTTTTGGCACCAAATAAATCCCCTGGCGTGCGCGCGAAGTCACAAATAGTCGTGCCAGCACACCGGGTTGGCACAGATCATATCGCGACCAGTCACACAATCACTGTCTGATTTCCAGATAGAAACAAAATAGCCGATACCTCCAGTATCTACAGTACGCTATTTTGAAGGTCTGACCTGCGTCGTGAAATTCCCTGAGTTGCTGTCCGGTTTCGATCTGTTTTCAATCAACAAGTCACTGCAATCAGCTGGCCTGCGCGTGCATGTGTGCCTGTTTCTAATGCTGCTACTGCTGCTGGCGATGGTCGCTGGTGCATTGGTATTTTTAGTCTTGTTCAACGGCAATTGGTCAGTGCAGCAAATGGCCGTGATTGCTGGTGTCGTTACTGCCATGCTCATCGGTGTTCTGGGTATTCCGGTTGTTTACTGCTGGAAGAAAAACAATGACGATCATGCATTGTTGACCGGGGCCATGGATGTGGTCGATTTGCCAATGATTATCTATGACGAGCACAAACGGATCGTTTCATTCAATAATTCTGCGGTTCAATCCATGTCCGATCGTGGAGTGGATCTTGAGGTAGGGATGAATGAAGAGCGCTTGTTGGAAGAATCGGCCAAATTTCTGATCGACGACCCATCCTCGCGGTACGACTGGATCGAGCGTGTCAGGCAGGTACGCAGTCAGGCTGTTGAAAATGGTTTGCCGCTGACGGTCTACACAGACAAGTCTGATCGATATCACCAACTACACATTGCGAAGCTGGCTAGTGGTCATCTGGTTGATGTGCGGATGGATATCACTGAATTGAAAAAGAACGAGCTGCAGCTTGCACAGCGCGAAGAAGACCTTAGAAAATCACGTAACGAGGCACAGGCCTCCAATCGGGCAAAGTCGGAATTTCTGGCAAATATGAGCCATGAGATTCGCACTCCGATGAATGGTGTCATTGGCATGACCGAACTGCTGCTTGATAGCGAGCTTGATTCCGAACAACGATTGTACGCCAATACAGTTTCCAAATCAGCGCTGGCACTACTCACCATTATTAATGACATTCTGGATTTTTCCAAAATAGAAGCAGGTAAGCTCGAGCTGGATGTGGAGTCGTTTGACCTACGCAGTTCACTCGATGATGTGGCCGCCTTGCTCGCCACCCGCGCTCGCAGCAAAGGCGTTGAATTGGTGGTCAACTACCCGCCTGACTTACCAGGCAGATTTTTTGGTGACGCCGGAAGACTGCGCCAGATTTTGACCAATCTGACCGGCAACGCAGTCAAGTTTACCGATACCGGCCATGTTGAAATTGAAGTGGCCGGTATCGTTGAAATGTGCAATCAGCAGTCGGTGGGTCGACTCAGGATCTCGGTTTCCGATACCGGCATCGGCATCCCTGAAGATAAGCTGGCGGCTGTTTTCAGCGAATTTGAGCAAGCTGATGGTGCTTCCAACCGTCGCTTCGAAGGCACGGGTCTGGGCCTTGCCATCGCACGCAGGCTGGTCCGCCTGATGGGAAGTGATATTCAGCTTGTCTCTGAAGAGGGCAAGGGGTCCGAGTTTTCATTTTCATTGATCTTGCCTGTTGATGAATCTGCTTCGATGAGTTCCGAGGTGGATTCTGCCATCGAATTTACAAACCGTCGTGTATTGATCGTTGATGATTTACCGATAAATTGCGAGATTCTCAGGCGCAGATTGGAAAGCTGGGGGATGGATGTTGTTATCGCCTCGTCCGGCAAAGAAGCACTGGGCATTTTGACCTCTGAGCCTGCGAGATCCCATCCTGTTGATCTGGCCATTGTCGATTTTCAAATGCCCGGTATGGATGGACATGAACTTTGCAGAGAGATTAAAGCGCTACCGGACATGGCTGACTTTCCGATTATGCTTTTGTCTTCGGTTGATCAATCGACTCAGCGTGACAAGGTGCGAGAGATCGGTTTCCACAGTTGTATCATCAAGCCTGCAAGAGCTGAGACACTTTATAAATCTGTCGCAGAAATTCTTCATGATCAGGCGGAGCTTGACCAATCTGTTGAATTGCAGGCCCGGTCAACTGAACTGCCGCCGGAACTGAATTCGCAACATATCCTTGTGGTTGAGGACAACGATGTCAATCAGCTGGTGATATCCAGCATGCTGGAGCCACGCGGGGTGGAGATTGAGCTGGCGGACAATGGGCTGCTCGGACTGGAGGCTTTTAAAAAACGCACACCCGATTTGGTTTTGATGGATGTATCGATGCCGGAAATGAACGGGATGGATGCCACCCGGGCCATTAGATTATTTGAGGAGAGTACCAGCGCGCGCCGATGCCCGATAATCGCTCTGACGGCCAACGCGATGCACGGTGACAAGGAAAAGTGTCTGGAGGCCGGAATGGACGATTTTATGAGCAAGCCTGTGGTGATGCAGGAACTGTTTCGGGTTCTGGATGAATGGTTGGGGACCGAGCCGCAGACGGGTGGACAGTTGCATGGCAACTCTCGGCGGGATGGGCACCGACACGATCAGAAAAACAAGGGTGGTGATGACGAAAAAGTAGCCTGAGGCATCGTAACGATGCCCCGGCTCATATGTTTTGCTCAGAGGGGTAAGCTACCCATTCGCGAACAGTTTACTTGTTGATTTCGAGCAGTTCGACTTCGAATACCAAGGTTGCGCCTGGTCCGATTTGCGGGCCTGCACCGCGATCGCCGTAGGCCAGATCCGACGGGATAACAAAGCGATACTTGCTACCTACCGTCATCAGTTGCAGGCCTTCGGTCCAGCCCGGAATAACACCCTTGAGCGGGAACTGCGCGGGTTCACCGCGATCAACCGAGCTATCGAAAGTAGTGCCATCCGGCAGGGTACCGACATAGTGAACGGTTACAGTATCGTTAATGGTCGGTTTCTCACCGTCACTGTCCGTAACCACCTCGTACTGAAGACCACTTTCCGTGACCTGAACGCCATCACGTTTGGCATTTTCATCAAGAAATTTCTTGCCGGCTTCACGTGCAAGCTCCGCTTGTTCGTTGGCCTGCTTTTGTTGCTGAGCCTGCAGAACACCCTGGGCCTCTTCCAGAGTCATCGCGGTTTCCTCACCTTCTGCCTGTGCCTGAATGCCTTTCATCAGCAACTCATAGTTAACGTCACCGTAGGACTTCAGCACACGATCACCAATCATCATGCCCAATCCGTAGCTTAATTTATCTTGGTCAGACTCCAGTTTCACGTCTTCAGCCAGGCTGGCGCCTGTGAAAGACAGCAAGGTGACAGCGACTGCATTGGCCAGCAGGGTTTTCTTCATCAGGAAATTGTCCTTAGGTTGGAATAGTCATGGCAGAGTGTGATCCGCCAAAAGATCAACTATTACATATTTACCCTGTCCAGTCGACATGGCCCGAACGTGACGGGCAGAAAATCGCCTGCTGAAAAAGCGGAAATGCCGGTCAGGGAAGTGCTAGAGCACGTTGAAGAACTGTGCCTTTCTCGAGTGGAGCCAGTTTTTCGAGGCCTTGTTGATAGGCAATTTCAACCAGCTTCTTGTCCAGACCGCGCTCAAGTCGCCTCGGGTAGGTTGCTACTACATCGTAGCGATGTCCCTGACAGACCTGAAGAGTGGAATCAATCGCCTGATTGGCATCCTTCAGCGCCTTGAAGTGACTGTCCAGATGTTTGTCAAAGCAATTGTTCCAGCGCTCCATCGCTCCAGCCTGAAGATTCTTCTGGTGCTGGTTGTCGTAGTCTATCCGGCCATGGTTTACACAGCCAGAAAGGCCAAAGCCGATAACCAACAAGGCACAGATGTGCAAAACAAGCGACGTCAGTTGCTTTGGATTGACAGACCCTGGCAAGCTGAAAGTTCTGATACCCACAGATGATTGTCCTTACCCAGTACAGATTCCTGGCGGGTACCGGTGCACCCTGAACAGGAACTAGCAATAACAAAACCAAATAAAAGCCTTTATCGGCTTTGAGGGGTATTTTTTGAGTAAGCTGTCAAAGTCTGTCGATCTGTAGAGATAGTGGGTCCGATACAGTTCAGGCTTTGCGCCTCTAAAGGAGTGGGGTGGGCGTTGTCAGGCGTTGGCTGCCTTGGGTGAGACGCGAGCGCGGTGCAACCACGCTATTGCGAAGGTAGCCATGACCAGCAAAGGTAATACACTGAGATTGATGATCTGCCACCCGAACAAATGATGGATCCCTCCAGCACACAGAGCGGTGACAGTCACGGTAGAGAAAACCAGAAAATCATTGGCAGCCTGGGTGGCTGATTTTTCCTCCGGTTTATAGGCTTCGGTGAGCAATGTGGTACCCCCGACAAACATGAAGTTCCAACATAAGCCCAAGGTGATCAGCCCAGTCACAAAGTGAGCGACAGAGGTGCCAGACAAATTGATAAACACCGATAGAAATCCCATTAAAACCCCGATCGCCAGCACCGGGGTCAGACCCAGTCGATCGATTAGGTGGCCGGTAAAGAAAGACGGGGCAAACATCGCCAGCACATGCCATTGAATGACCAGTGCCGTACTGGCGAGATTGTGTTCGGCGGCGTGCATCGCTAACGGGGTTGAGGTCATGATCAGGTTCATGGTGCCGTAGCCGAACATCTCGCAAATAACCGCAACGATAAACACAGGTTGCAGCATGATCTTCCAGATACTGCGTCCTTTCACAGTGGTCTGGTTAGTTGTCGCCGCTGGCAAGCGAAGCTGAGATATTGCAATCAGGTTCAGCAAATACACCACGATAAGAACCACAAAAGCGCCAGCATATTGTTGGCTACTAAAGACATGCTGACTCCAATTGGCCAGATTGGGTCCTATAAAGGCGGCTAACACCCCACCTGCCATCACGAACGAGATTGCGCGGTTCTTGCGTTTGGCATCGACAGTCTCAATGGCGGTGAAACGATAATAGTTTGCAAAAGCGGTGAAAGCTCCAAAACAGAAAGTCGCGATACAAAAGACGCTAAAGCTGCGATGGGTGATTGCCCACAAGGCCAGCACGGCCCCGGTGATACCGATGACGGCTGCCAGCATAAACCCGTTGCGACGACCCACCCTGGCCATTAACAACGAAGCAGGGATGCTGCATGTCATGACCGCGAGGAATTGCAGCGCCATTGGTAGCGTGGTCAGAGTTTTAACCGGAGCGAGGTCGAAACCGATCAAGGCGGATATGGTGATGAGCAACGATGCGCAGGTAAACGCGGTAGCTGTGCAAAATGACAGAAGATAGACGGATAGTGGCATTGGCGCGAGACCTGACGGTGAGGAATGGAGTCTATCGCTTTTTACGCTTTTTAGAGCGCAGTTTTTCACGTTCCGCTTTTTTTTCGCGTATCAGTTCCAGTTCCCGCAGGTCTTCGAGCTTTGTGTCGGGCGACTCCAGACATAATGCACCCAGCATGCCGCTGCGGATATCGTTGATAAGAACTCGGGCCGCCCGATCATAGTCGATCTGGCCTCCGCGTTCGAGACATCCGCTCTCAAGACCCAATTGATGTAGAAATGCGAGTTCCGCCTGTTCCAGAATGGCCGGGTGAAGGCTCTCATCCAGAGGTTCATCCTGCGGCTCCGGCCCATCACCGGCCAACAAGCGCAGGGCCAGTTTGGCAGGCCCGGGATATCGCTCCCGCAAGACTGGCGGGTAAGCACCCAGCATATAGCTGGCAGCAAACAGCGCGACTTCGGTGTAGTCCATAGCCGTATCTTTCACCGATCCCAGGGTCGCCAGCCGCAATCCGATTTTCGGGTGCTCAAGGTTGGGCCACAGTACTCCGGGCGTATCAAACAACACGACGCCATGCCCGATATCGATTTTTTGCTGGCGTCGTGTGACGGCAGGCTCATTGCCGGTTTTCGCAATCGCTCTGCCTGCCAACAGATTGATCACCGTTGATTTGCCAACATTGGGAATGCCCACCACCAGTACGCGCGTACCCCGTCTGTTGGCGGTTTTGTTCGGGTTTAACTCATGTGCCAGTGTCGGCAGGGATTTTAACTGCTGGCAGTTTTCGCGTTTGGTCGACAGCGTGACTGTATGGCGTGACACATCCTCAGCATTGTGCCCTGATTGGTCGTTAAAGGCTTCGTTGCTGACGGGTTCGCTATCAAAATGCCTGATCCACTGATGCGTCATCTGTGTATCGGCGAGATCGGATTTATGCAGGAGTTTGATGCAGGGTTTGTTGCCTCTTATCGAGGCCAGCATCGGGTTTTCGCTGCTAAACGGTATCCTGGCATCAAGCACCTCTACCAACACATCAATATCTGGCAGCAGGGCACGTATCTCCTTTTGCGCCTTGTGCATATGCCCCGGGAACCACTGGATCGTCATCTGCAGATTCTCTGTGCAATACTCGTTTCAAGCAAAATTCAGGGAAGAGGGTATCAGGCTGTTGTACTAATCGTTCTCTGACAATTCTATCTGATCTTTACCTATCAGGATTTTACGATCCTTGTACAACTGGCTTAATGCACGTTTGTAAGCCTTTTTGCTGACTTGATATTGTTGCTTGATGGCTTCAGGAGCACTGTGATCCGTAAGTTCGGAAGTACCGCCGTGTTCGCGCAGGTGCATCAGTATTTGACTGCCAAGGTCGTCAGTGGTGGATTTACGGCCAGCACTCAAGGTCAGGTCAAGCCGCTGGTCTGCTCTGAGGGCTTTGATATAGCCGGATAACTTCTGGCCAGTGTGCAAAGGCTGGAATACTTCATCGCGGTACAACAGCCCTAAATACTGTCCATCTACGACGGCTTTGAATCCCATCGCGGAGGAACCCGAGATCAGTAATTCCACCTTGTCTCCCTGCTGGTAGACATCAGTGGTTTCGGGGAGATGCTGGCTGAGTTTGCTATTGGCAATTACCCGTTCTGTGCGCTCATCCAGTTCCAGAACAACCACACACTTTTGCCCGAGTCGTAGCGGATTTTGTTGTTTGGAAACCGGTAGCAGTATCTGCTGGCGGATGCCCCAGTCCAGAAAGGCCCCGGCCGGCGCTATGTCACTGACCTGAAGGCAGGTGCACTCACCCGCAACGGCATAGGGGTGTTGTATCGTTGCAGTTAACTCACAGTGACTGTCGCGATAGACAAAGACATCGATACTTTGTCCGGGCTGCAGCGGCGTGCTGCCGGGTGCGGTCAAGCCATCGTCCAGTAAATTCACAGGGCCAGCCTCTCCGCCGTCAAGCCAATAGCCAGAGTGCTGATCACCTTCAGTGACGCTCTCCAGGATGACCAGTTTATTGTAGTGACCAATTCGGATAGTGGTGGACCCCAGTTTAGTAGGTTGATTGATGCTTTAATGGACGGTTTGAGGTAATGGCAACAGCCCTGCTTTTTCGATGTGTGCAGTTTAAGGAGGAGTCGCCTCAGGCTCAACCGTCTGCTGCTGAAACGTTGCCAGGATTCTCCAAATCTTTACAGATCTGCTAGCATCCGCACATGCTGATTTGCCTTGCCCCGATGGAGGGAGTCGTTGACTACCCGATGCGCGCACTCCTGACCGGAATCGGTGGGTTTGACCGATGTGTGACGGAATTTGTCAGGGTAACAGATGTCTTGTTGCCGGAGCGTGTGTTTTTCCGTCTGTGTCCGGAACTGATGCATGGAGCTGTCACCAAGGCGGGTATACCTGTGCATCTGCAGTTGTTGGGAGGGCAGCCTCAGGCGTTGGCAAAGAACGCGGTGCGGGCGGTTGAACTGGGTGCGCCGGGGGTTGACCTGAATTTTGGTTGTCCGGCGAAAACGGTTAATCGCAGTGATGGTGGCTCGGTGTTGCTGCGTACCCCGAGCCGCGTCGCGGAGATTGTCAAAGCCGTGAGGGATGCCGTGGATCCGGGGATTCCGGTGAGCGCCAAAATCAGACTGGGTTTTGATTCTGCAGACCTGCTTGATGAGGTTGTTGATGGAATTGTCGAAGCCGGTGCCGATGAATTGTGTATTCATGCACGTACTCGCAGTCAGGGTTACAAGCCGCCTGCGCACTGGCCTCGGGTAGCCTCCGTCTGTCATCACCAAACGACTCTTCGCCTGATTATCAATGGCGAAATATGGAGCGTTGCGGATAGTGAGCTTGCCTGTGCTGATAGTGGCTTTTCCAACATCATGCTCGGAAGAGGGGCGCTGTCACGTCCGGATCTTGCACTGCAAATTCGTCATGCCGGAAAGCACACGGCCTTGAGTTGGGAGCAGGTGGTTGAGTATGTCCAGCTGCAATTTGAAGATTCTGACAAAGCGACACCGCGCTATATTGGCAATCGAACCAAACAATGGCTTGCCTATTTGAAACGCACTTATCCCGAGGCAGATCTGCTATTCAAACGGATAAAACGGTTGCACGATGAGTCGTTGATCAGACATGCATTGGATGATCATCGCCGGCTGGACTTGTCAACAGCATTCACCTAGCCCGCTTTATTCACGAAGGCGAACGGGATGTAGAATGGCCACGAACTTCGCCAAATCGAACAATCTGCATAGGCAGACTGATTGTGGAGGCGAACCCTTCATGAATAAAGCGGGCCAGGAGACTGGCCGGGCCAATCTGCCGGGCCATCTGCCTCAGGTTTTTTCGGCTCCGGTAGCGGTCGGTTCCGTCAAGATTCGCATAAATTTGGATCGGTAGGCGCGTCGAGAGAGTACCAGCACCACCCAGATGGTTGCGGCAATAAACACCAGCGGATGGATAAACCATCCCATGGCCGCCAGAGCGAAGAAATAGGCATTCAAGCCAGTGGTAAAATGACTTGCACTGAGAGCGTTCAGTTTGGCTACCCGTTCGGCGTAGCGATCCAGCACATCATCGGGAGCGTTGCCCTGCGGTGATGCACCCACCAGTATGATCACATAGTTGTTAAGACGCAGACTCCAGGCAAATTTGAAAAACGCGAATATAAATGTAAACAGCAGCAGCAGCACTTTAATCTCCCACTGCGTGCGGGTGGTGTCGACAGTCATTGGCAAGTCTTCCAGCAAGGCGATGGCCTGTTCGGAAGCGCCCAGACCTGCGATCAACGCACCAACAACCAGAATCGATGTGGAGGCGAAAAAACCAATACCCTGTTGCAGCGCACCTTGTATCAGACCGTCCAGTACCTGTGGATCGCGGCGCACCATATTTTTCATCCAGTTAACCCGGTGCTGGTCCATATGGTAGGTGATCGATCGCAGATACCATCGTGGTTTGCTTTGCATGACTTCAAAGCAAATCCAGGTACCGATAAACAGCAGCAGAGCTGCCATATCGAGGACACTAAAGCCGAAGAAAAAAGTCATAAAAGGCGCAAGTGGAAGTTAATCACAGGTAAAAGTCCCTAAGCTGGTGGTTAGAAAAAGCGATCAACAGCGAGGATTATGGTCTTGGTCAGGTTTTGTTTTCTGGCAAGCAGCCCAATACCGGGTTTCGGTGAGCTTTGAATTTGACTTCTTTGTCGGAAATCCGGTCCAGGTTCTTTGCCATTTTTTTCAGCCAGGCTGCCGCCCATACCCGTTGGTTGTTAGTCATGCTATTGACAAAATCGAGGGTGAATTTCCTCCAGATTACGCGGTTCGCCGCAATCTCGCTGGGGTAGTTTTTTTCCATCAAGCTGAAAAGCGAATCCAGCTGGTTGCTCATTTCCAAGGCGAAAGACGGCTTTTGACGGGCCCGTACAATCTGAAACGTTTTTTGGTTCCAGGCATCTGTCAGAGCATAGTACTCTTTGCGCAAGCTGTTGGATTCTTTCATTGCTGCCAGAAACATCCGTTTTTGTCGTCGGGTCAATTCCAGACCGGCACGCGAGGCCCAGGTGCTGATGGTTTCTACACGCTTCTGATGGCGTTCCTCTCTGCTGCGCGAATTGTATTTTGTGCGATTCCGGTTTCGTTCACGTTGAAAGCGGTTCTCAATAAAATCTATCTGATCGTCCCGCAGTGTTGTCATCATGTCCACAGCAAAGTGGACCGGATAACAAGCCTGAGCGCGGTTGGCGAAATCTTCCACCTGTTTGTGCCAGTCGGTCACCTCTTCGGCCGTTGTGTTGTTTTTGACCATGACCGATGAGCGTATGTCTCGCAAGACCTGTGCGTACTCGGGGAGTTCGCTACGCCGGTGCCAAAGGTGGAAGGTTTGCAGAATGGTTTCAAACTCGGCTTTTTGTGCCTGGTCGAACTTTCCCAGCTTGTTAAATTCGTTGCGAATTTGATTGTCCAGCCGGTCATAGAGTGTACTCACCACGATATGGCTGTTAGTGCAGGCCGATAACAGGCTCACCAACAGCAACGATGCAACTACTCCAACTCTGTTGTTCACTTTCCGTAGCAGGCGATACATGGCAATGATTTTACACCGGGCTGATGATTGCTGTTATCGAATTGGCAAGCGGTAATGTGGGTAAAAATACTCAAAACCCATACCAGAGCTCTCTAACGGAGCTGAAATTTCCGACTGCAGTGGTCCCCAGGGCAAGTTCAGAAGGTGTTTTGGGCGTTGTTTTATGGTTTTGGCACCATGATTGAATCCGTATCAGCACAGTCGACAGGTCAATCAGAGCAGATATGAACATTTACAGGCAGTCAGATCAGCCTGAGGATACCCGGCGGATACAAAAACCCAGCGCTGTGGTGTCTCAGGATCTGGAAGATTATCTGTTGTATCTGAGGTCGCCGTTCAGAATAGTCTGGATCAATTTTCTGGCGGGAATTTTCAGAGGACTTGGGGCGGTTCTGGGTGCGACCGTGGTGGTCGCCGGCATTCTCTGGTTGTTGACGCTGATCGTGTCATTTCCGGTGATCGGTGAATACGTTCGTGATTTTCATCAACAGGTCACCGAGTTTATCGAAGAGACCCGCTACAGCGATAACTTTGAGCGTATTGAAGGATTGCTGACCGATATTGCAGAGAACATGGAATAGTGCCGCGTTTCAGCAGCACTACCGCACGATCTCCAGCACTCTCCGGAAATACAACCGGGAATCCTGTAGTTTGGATCAAACCCGGTCGGCCTGTCAGGCCGCCGATTTCAACAAACTCTCGGCATAAGCGCCTTTTTCCTGCATTAATTCCCTGAATCGGTCCGGCAAGCCATTAAAGCGTGCTTTGTCTACCGAGTCGAGGGTCAGCATTTGAGTTTTCCAGCGCTCAACTTTGGGCAAGCCGTCAGTGATGGTGAACCCGATCAAATCCTCAAGGATTTCCATTCTGATAAACAGCGGCGCATAGGCCGCGTCAGCAAGAGAAAAATCGGCGCCGTTAAAATAAGGGCCTTGTTCATCGAGTACTGTCTCGATGCGCTCCAGCGAGCTACGCAGACTGGCTTTGACATCCGCGAAGTCCGACTCGGTGGTGACGGCCATCAGGCGAAAAGAGTCTGACAGGCAAGTACCGCCAAATTCTATCCAGCTGCGATTGATTGCTTTTTGCAGAGGATCTTGTGGGTGCAATTGTCCCGGCGTGACCTCATCGAGATACTCGTTGATCACCGCAGATTCAAACAAAATGGTATCGGTATCGATTCGCAATACCGGTACCTTACCCAGTGGGGAAATTTCGCTGAACCACTCCGGTGGGTCGTAAGGGTCTACAAAGGTAATTTTGTATGGCACCTGCTTTTGTTCCATCGCTACAATTGAACGCATGACAAAAGGGCATCGGTTTGAACTGATGAGCTCAAGTTCCATGGGTTTCTGCTCCGCATAGTCGAACTCTCAGAGTAGCGCAGAAACCGCCAATGGGGAATAGGACCAAATGAAAATCACTGATCGTTCAGCGTTTTCGCTGGCTAATTTTGCCAGAGTTGCCTGGGCCGGAGAGCCTGTGGAGATTGCCCCCCAGGCTTTGCAGAAAATGGAAGAAAGCAGGGCAGCGTTTATGCATCTGCTGGAAAGCGACCCTGATCTAACCATCTACGGGGTAACCAGCGGTTATGGGCAGAATGCGTCAATTCGGCTCACAGGCCAGGCTCGCAGAGATCATGCTGCCAACCCGCCATTTTCACCGATGATCGGCTTTGGAGGTGATCTGCCGAATCGACTGAAACGTGGAATTGTGTTTTGCCGGTTAACCAATTTTATTGAAGGTCATGCTGCGGTAACCCCGGCTCTTGCCTGTTCGGTTGCTGCAATGCTCGATGATGTGATGCAGCCTCGTGTACCTTTGTCGGGTAACACCAGTGCCGGGGAGATCATCCCTCTGTCGCATCTTTTTGCGACTTTGGGGTTACTGCATGACTTCGCAGAGAAAGAATCGCTGGCGCTGATAAATGGCAGCCCCTGTGCCACGGCTCTGCTGGCCGATATTGCGCTTTCCACCGAGGTGAGGCTGCAGTTGGTGCTGGATGTTTTTGCGTTGTCCATAGAGGCGCTCGGTGCACCTCTCGAAGCCTATGACGAGGCTTTGCAAGACTTGTATGGAGACTCCTGCACTGCCTGGGCACTGCAATCATTGCGCGATCGAATCGACCTGACAAACCGTGAGCGTCGTTCCTATCAAGCACCGGTGAGCTGGCGTATACAACCTCAGGTGTTGGGACAGGCAACGCGTGCGCATGCTCAATTGCGTGAGCTGGCCGAGTGTTCACTTAAAGCGGTGACGGACAATCCGGTCTTTATGCAACCGGATACCGAATACCCGCTGGGAAGAGTGTTGTCCAATGGCGGATACCATAACGGTGGGGCCTGCGCTGCAATGAATGCGGTGGCAGCCAGCTTTGCTGATTTGGCGCTGTTGTGTGACAGGCAGGTATCCAAGCTGTTTGATGGCGCGGTGTCGGGGTTACCGGCACAGTTGCAGTCAAGCCCCCTGGCAGGCAGCGAGGATGTCAGGGGCTATCTGGGATGTGCGGGCTTTGTTGCTGCAGATTTTGCTGAACAAGCTCGCCGTGCTGCTGAACGCACACCGTTAGTGGGAAGTGAAGGTGGCGGTTTCGGGCAGAACGATGTACTCAACCCTGTGTTCCATGCCTGGCGCCAGTGTGATGAGGCAGGCAGGGCGCTGGATGCTTGTCTGGCTGTGTTGGCTGTGACCTGCAGTCAGGCCTTTCATGTCTCTGATCGTTCCAGATGCCCTGAGACACTTGCAGGTTTACTTGAGCAGATTCGGTTTTTGGTACCTCCATTGGATACCCCTCGGGCAATGGGGTTTTCGATTGGAGATCTGGCCAATACCTTCAGCGCACAGGTTTACGCTCACTGTACTACCGACAAGAAGAGCGTTGCAGGTGCTGGAAAATAGACATTAGACAGACTCACTGCCAACAATACCTCCAGTCATAGCCTGTTAAACTGTCTTTGGGAATTTGTCACTGAAGCAGGCGCTCATCGCAATGAAAATAGAAAATGACAGAATTGTCGCCTTTCACTACACACTGGCGGAGGTCGACGGTGAGGAAATCGAATCCTCGGATGGTGCCGAGCCCATGTTATACATGCATGGCAAACAGCAACTGCTGGAAGCGCTGCAGGAACGATTGACCGGACATGAGTCCGGAGATCAAGTGGTGGTCGATGTTCCACCTGAACGAGCCTATGGTTTGCGGCGTGAAAACTCGGAGTTCAGGGTGCCACTCAAGCATGTGATTTCTGGTGCCTCTGCCGGCAAGAAAAAAGCATCAGCATCAAAGCTTGTGCCCGGACAGGTGATCCGTGTTAACACTCCTGATGGAGAGCGTGATGCGACCGTGATCAAAGCTGGCAAATTCAATGTGGATATAGACACCAACCACCCGCTTGCCGGCAAGCACTTGAGGTTCACCGTTAATATCGCCGATGTCAGGCAAGCCACCGAAGACGAACTGGCGCACGGTCATCCTCATGGGCCGGGAGGCCATCAGCACTAAAATGCTTAACAACCAGAAATGGTCTTGCCTGAAGTAAGGCGGCCTGAATTAACCCAGCCGGAAATTACCATGTCAGAATTTACCTTGTTTGACCCTGCCTTCCTGAACGTAAGCTGACCGCGTGTCTGAGATAGAGCCTGATCGGTTACAATAAGCAAGTAATCACCGATGCGCCTCTGTCAAAAGGCGCGTCGATCAATCCGGAAGGATGTATTTACAAGAATGTATTCTGAGGTTTCCTAAAAGCTATTGTTAAAGCTATCCGGGAGGAACACGATGAAAATATTGAACCCAGTGCTATCTCAAAAAAAATTCAGATCTTTCAAGTCCGTCTTTTCCATGCTGCCATCACCATCAATTGGCCGCACGGTGAGTTTTCTGACGGTCCTGGTGATGACGGTGCTTGTCGCTTGTTCCACCAACCCGGTGACTGGCAAGCGGGAGATCAGCCTGGTCGGCAAAGACTGGGACGTCAACGTTGGCAAGCAACAATACATGCCATTGCGGCAGGCGCAAGGCGGAGACTATGTTGTCGACCCCGGTGTGGAAAAATACGTCAATGAAGTGGGGCAGAGGTTGGCGGCAGTCTCGGACTGGGATCTACCCTACGAGTTTAATGTCATCAATGACTCTACACCCAATGCCTGGGCGCTGCCTGGTGGCAAGATCTCGATCAATCGCGGCTTGCTGACAGAACTGAAAAACGAGGCTGAGCTTGCTGCTGTCCTTGGTCATGAAGTCGTGCATGCGGCTGCCCGGCACGGTGCCAGAGGGGTGACACGTGGCATGGGCTTGCAAGCCTTGACCGTGGGTGTGCTGATAGGAACATCAGGCCGGGTAGATCCCAATATCGCACAGCTGGGTGCGGGGCTTGGGGCACAGTTGATCAATAGCAAATACGGTCGCGATGCCGAGCGCGAGTCCGACCGTTACGGCATGCAGTACATGTCCAAGGCCGGCTATGACCCTCAAGGTGCAGTGGGTTTGCAAGAGACCTTTGTAAAGCTCTCCCAGGGCCGCAATCAAAGCCAGTTCGCACAATTGTTTGCCAGCCATCCGGCATCTACCGAACGGGTACAAAACAATCGCCAGATAGCAGCCAGCTTGCCCAAAGGTGGTGAGCTTGGCACTGCCCGTTACCAGAAGGCGATGGCGCGCATGATGAAAACCAAGCCGGCGTATCAAAAGTACGATCAAGCGCGCAAGGCGATCAAAGACGGGGACAAGCAGAAAGCAACCCAGTTTATACAGCAGGCGATTCAACTGGAGCCGCGCGAAGGTCACTTTCATTCATTTTTGGGTGATCTTGCACGTGAAGATAAAAAATACACCGCGGCCAAGCGCCACTACGACAAAGCGATTTCGCTTAACGACGAGTTTTTTTACTATTACCTCGGGCGCGGTACCGTGCTGGAAAAGTCTGGCCAGCTGGCAGCTGCCAAAGCTGATATGCAACGCAGCATGAATCTATTGCCAACGTCGGCAGCTCAGGCGGTACTCGGTAACATCGCACGTGATCAGCGCGACTTTGCCACCGCGAAAAAATATTATCAGGCTGCTGCAAAAGCCGGCGGCAATGCTGGTCAAGACGCCTATGGTTCGCTGCTTGAGCTGGATCTTGAAGAGAATCCAGCTGCCTACCTGCAGGCTGATGCGACGGTAAACAACGGCGTTTTGGTGCTGCGGATCAAAAATCCTACTCCTCGCCCTGTCACCCGGCTGGCGGTGCAAATTCTCAATACCGGCAATGGTGAAACTTCCAATCGTCCGGTCAATGGCGTACTACAACCAGGGAAGTTGACCCAGCTACCGACCAACATTCGTTGGCCAGTCAGTAAAATCAATCAAATTCAGGTCAAGGTAGTCAGAGCGTCGCTGGCACGTTAGTGCCCGGCGCACCCCGGGCCGTTTGTTGGCTCGTTTCCCGGCTCGTTTAGTTGTAGTCAAAGCCCACGGACTGTGGGCTCACCCTCTTTCACCCGAGTAGAATCAATGTCAGACCTTGTCTGCACCCGTTCCCCGTTTTTGGCAGCCGCTTCGCTCATCGTGGTTATTGTGCTGTCGTCTTTGCTGTTATCTTTGCTGTTGTCTGGCCCGGTGCGCGCTGATACCCAACAACAGGTGAACCTGTTTGAAAACTCGGACACTTTGACACAGCTGCTGGGGACCACCCTCGGCTGTGAACTCAGTAAAGAGCTGACGATAGATTTGTTGGCAAACCCGTTGTACTCCAACGATGGCGGTGACTGCGTTGCTGTCGGCCACACATCGTTGCAGAACCGCGATTACTTTGCGGATGCGCAATGTCAGCAAGCTGTCACTTTCCAGAACACACCACCGCAGGTGTTCTGTAGTACTGCGTTGGATAAAGAGACCTTGGGCGATGCCAGTGGATTGCCAGAGTCCAGCTCTGTCTGGACCTTGAATCCAGGTAACCGATACGATCTCGGGGCCGCCAGCCTTGCCGGTTTTACTCAGCCCTATATGCAGCGTGTGACCTACAAGCAAGTCCAGACCGCCGCCGGGATGTGTGAACTTGAAATGCGGATTTATAAAAATAATCTGGCTGAATCGGGTCAAAAGTCGATGCTCGCGCTGCATGGTGGGAGTTGGCGGGCACGAGGATTCGGTTTTTTCGGGTTGGAAATGAGCGTGCCCCGATTTACTGATCAGGGCTTTGTGGTATTTGCACCGTTTTATCGGTTGCTCGATAACAAGGAAGGACCAGCCGCTTGCAACGGAGCATCCATTCTCGAGGTGGTGGAGGACGCCACTGACGCACTGCAATGGGTAGTTGATCATGCTGCCGATTTTGGTGCAATGGACTACCCGACTCTGTTTGGACAATCAGCCGGTGCACACCTTGCGGCATCTGTATCGGTCAACAAGCCTGACAGTGTTGCCAACACCATTCTTTACTACCCACCCACCGACTTTACCGAGTTTGCATTGCGGGTGCAGGACGGCAGTTACACCAACGAGGAGGGCTTGGGAATTCTCGAAGTTGTGATGGGAGGTGATGCGTCAACCATCGACATCTCCGCCTCGCCAGTGCCGGAGAATACCTTACCGCCAAAAGTCGAGTCCGATCCGGATTTTTTTCCTCCGATGTTCTTTTTACATGGCCTGGCTGATGAGTTGGTAGTAGCGACTCAGTCCACCAGGCTATGTGGTGCACTGGGCGGGAATATCGATGCAGCCAGAGATCGTGATTTCTGGATTCAACGGCCGGATTTGCGCAGCATTGTGGACTGTGATCAACGTGGCAGCGAAATGCACTTGATCAAGGAAGGTGATCATGCATTGGATGTTTGCCCTAGCTCTAACGTACTTCTGCAGGATCTCTGTTTGTCGGGATCAGCAGCCAGCCGGGTACTTGTTGCAGACTCGATGGCATCGTCTGCCCGATGGGCCAGTGAAATTGCAGATCAACGGCTTGCGGAGCGTGCAGGTTCAGCAGGTACCGTGGAATCAGGAAGCCCCCAACCTACTGATTCTACGCCTCTTGAAAACGTCACCGAAGCGGATCCCGAGTCTGGAGGTGGTAGCGGTGGAGGAGGGCTTGTACTCTGGCTGTTGCTGGCTCTGGCTGGTTTAACTGTCTTCAGATTCAGCTCCGACTTCTCACTGCATCGGGAATTTTCATCAAACCGCTAAGGATGATCACCAACAAGCCGGTGATTGCGAGTGTGTTGATGGAGTCTTTGAACAGGGAGATGCTGATGAGGGTGGCAGCGACGATTTGCAGGTAGACCACCGGTGCCAGGAACGCAGCCCGAGCACGTGATAGCGCAAATATCGAGAGCAAGTTAGCCATTGCAGAGGTACATCCCATCAGCAAAACCAGCATGGGTGCCTCGATACCAATGCTGGCGACATCTTTAAACCCCAGCGGTAACAAAAAAACAAAACCAAAACCAAGCTGAGCTGCCAGTTGCGCCAGCGCCGGACCACTTGCTCTGGCCCATCGTGTAGCAGCCAGAAAGCTGCCATAGAAAACACCCGCAGCCAAAGCGTAGAGCAAGCCAATGTTTAAATTGGCCGCAGGCTGTACCACCAGTAACACACCGATAAATCCGAGCACGACAGCCAGCCATTCTGTTCGTGTTGCCTGTTCTTTCAAAACAGTCACAGCCAAAACCGTTGCGATTACAGGGCCAATAAAAAACGCACCGAAAACATCCGCCAGCGGGCTGATACTGACTGCGGTAATAATGAGTACCAGCGTTGCAGCAATCAAAAATCCGCGAATGGCCTGTCGGGTATAAAACGTCTTGCCCAACCCCCTGAACTGACCGCTACCGATCGCGATAGGAATAAAAATCGCACCGCCCACGACGAAACGTGACCAGGCCAGAAATTCGGGCGAGTAGGCTGTGACTTCACTAATGTATTTTGCCAACGCATCGCCGACTGGAATCAGCGTCATGCCGATAGCCATCGCCGTCAGCGTTAGCAGTAGCGGATGGATCAAGGCTGCGGAATCTCACCGGTCAGCAGTGCTGAAAGTTGAGGTAATGACGAAACACCCACAGTAGTCAAATCCGGCCAGTCGAATTTGCCGTTTACATCCATATGCACAGTGCTTGTACCTGCGTTATGGCCGGCTTGCAGATCAAAAAGATAGTCGCCGACCATGACACTGTCGCCGGCACTGGCTTGCCAGCGATCAAGCAGCAGATGCACCCCGTCAGGTTCCGGTTTTGGGGTGCAACAGTCCCGGGAGACAATATCGATAGCTGTAAAAAATTGATCGATCCCGGCTGCAGCCAGCGTGGCATCTGCAATCTGGCGCCCGTTGCGGGTCAGAATACCCATTTTTTTACCAGAGTCTGACAACTGCTCAAGCAATTCAACTGCTCCTTCCTGAGCTGTGGATTGGTAGGCGATTTCAAGTTCCAGCGCATCAAGCTCGGCATTGACCCGTTTGGCGTGTTCAGGTTCAAGCTCTGCGATAGATTCGAGAATCGGTTTGCCCGGTGGCAGACCCAGCGTGTCCCGAATTTGATCGAAATCATGCACAGCGACTGTCAATGTGCCATCCATATCGAAAATCCAATGATTAAGATCGGTCAGTGCCATAGTCGATACAGGGAAGTCTGGTGTTTGGGTAAGGGAC
>CALFCE010000232.1 GCA_937951215.1 uncultured Granulosicoccaceae bacterium | reverse complement strand
TGGCCAAAAAGTTACTCTGTTTTTCGGGCAGCTCCCGTAAAGATTCGCTGAACCGCAAGCTCGCAAGTGCGGCTGCCAAGAGCGCACTATCGATGGGTATGCAAGCAACCACCATTGATCTTGCTGACTACCCACTGGAACTCTATAACGGTGATCTGGAACAACAGAGCGGGCTTCCAGCCGCTGCCAGCCAGCTGCAAACCCTGTTCGCACAACACGATGCCCTGATTATCGCATCACCAGAATATAACGGATCATTTTCGCCACTCCTGAAAAACACCCTGGACTGGATATCCAGACCCCCTGCAGAGGAAAACGAAGGCTTAAAACCTTATCAACACAAGGTGGCTGGGCTGCTGGCCGCCTCTCCGGGCGGGTTTGGAGGCTTGCGCGGCCTGGTACCCCTGCGCATGCTGCTGGGTAATCTGGGAGTGACAGTGGTGGCGGCACAGCTGGCCGTTCCCGGCGCTCATAATGTGTTTAACGATGTCGGCGAAATTGAGGATGAACGCACAATTCAGGGTCTGGATCGCGTGCTGCAATCGGTGCAGGCCACCCGCATTGAAAGCACTTGAATCTGATCGGCTTCCCGACTCAACAGGCATCGCAGCACCCGCTCCGGAGGCAGTCTACAAGGTAGCAAATGCCGACTTTTTTGATGTTTTGACAACCCGCTCTACCCGGCTGGCATCAAATTGAGACACAGGGCACACAGGTGCTGCTGACAGCTCAATCGCAGGGCTTTAAACTCTTCACGAATCGGAGTGACAGGCATCGAAGCGATGAGCGAGCCAAAGAATAATAAAAAAACGGATTTGAATCGCCGACGATTTTTGTACTTTACCGGTGGCATGATTGCCTCGGGCGCCAGCCTGACTCTGTCCAGCCAGCTAGCCGCTGCGGGCAAAAATACCAACACCGAACTTGCAAACGCTGAACCGGTAACGGGTTTTATCAAACGCCGCATCGAAACGCTGGACAACGTTGCCAACCGCACAGCTGCAACCGTCAAACACGAGCGTGTTCTCAAATTCTTTAATACCCATACTCATGAAGAGTTGTCGGTCGCCTATTGGAGCGACGGCAAGTACAGCAAGGATGGTCTTGCAAAACTTGATTTGTTGTTGCGTGATCATCGCGCCAACGAGGCCGTGATTATGGATCCCAAGTTGTTCGATCAACTGTGGGCGGTTCAGCAGCGACTCCAGAGCACCGACACCTTCGAGATTATTTCCGGCTACCGATCACCAGCGACCAATGCGATGTTGCGCAAGCGCAGTTCGGGGGTTGCAAGCCGCAGCTATCACTTGCAAGGCCGTGCCATTGACATCCGCTTGCGAGGCAGTAAAACGTCAGACTTGAGGCAAGCTGCTCTGGAGATGAAAGCGGGCGGTGTCGGCTATTATCCCGGATCTGATTTTATTCACATCGATACAGGCCCGGTGCGATCCTGGTCTTAACTTTCGGGTCTTAACTTTCGGGTCTTAATTTTCGGGTCTTAACGCTCTGGGCTTAATTTTCCGAGGCTTAATTTTCCGGGTCTTAACTTTCTGCGTCGCCACTTTCCAAGGCCAGTGATTCTGAGCCCTGTGTCTACGGGTGCCAAGTTTCAGATGCCAGCCGTCCTGCAGCCGGCCATCAAATCTACCCGTCGAGGGATTCAACCCGAATCCGCATAACCTTCTGCTTTATCGAAGCCAGTTTTTCAATTTCGGCTATGGCCTTATCGGTATTGGATTCGAGACACAAATGTGTCAGCAAAATGACCGGAACTTCCTGTTCACCCTCAGCGGGTTCTTTTTGCAACATCGCTTCGATGCTGATCTCGTTCTCTGCCAGAATTCTGGTGACATCTGCCATCACACCCGCCTTGTCAGCAGCCAGCAAGCGCAGATAACTGGCCGTCAGGAAATCACCGGACGGCAGTACCGGTTTTTCGGATAAAAGGTCAGGTTGGAAAGCCAAATGGGGAACACGATTTTCGGGATCGGTTGTCAGTGTTCTGACCACATCCACCAAATCTGCCACCACAGATGATCCGGTGGGCTCTGCGCCTGCACCGGGTCCGTAGTACAGTGTTTCGCCTACCGCATCGCTGTCTACCAGCACAGCATTCATGACCCCGTTAACATTGGCCAACAGCTTTCTTTCCGGCACCAAAGCCGGGTGCACCCGAATCTCAATACCGGCTTCTCGCTCAACGGTCACTCCGAGATGCTTGATACGGTAACCCAGCGCCTCTGCATATTGCACATCCTGGCGGCTGATTCGAGTGATGCCTTCGGTGTAAACCCGGTCAAATTGCAACGGTATTCCAAACGCAATCGAAGCCAGAATCGTCAATTTGTGGGCTGCATCTATACCCTCAACATCGAAGGTCGGATCGGCTTCTGCATAACCGAGTTGCTGTGCTTCCTGCAGCACATCGTCAAAGGTTCGCCCCTTGTCTCGCATTTCGGTCAGTATGAAGTTACCGGTACCATTGATAATGCCGGCTACCTTGTTGATGCGGTTGGCGGTGAGCCCTTCTCTTATGGCCTTGATGATCGGTATACCACCAGCAACCGCCGGCTCGAACGAGACAACAACACCGTGTTTTTGCGCAGCAGAGAATATTTCATTTCCATGCATTGCGATCAGCGCTTTATTGGCTGTTACAACGTGCTTGCCCTGTTCTATTGCGGTCAACACCAGTTTCAGCGCGTCATCGGTACCGCCCATCAGTTCTACCACGATATCAACATCAGGCTGATTGACGACGTCGCTCGAGTTGGTGGTCAGTTCTATCCCGGAAAGGTCAGTCGAACGAGACTTTCCAGTATCCCTGACAGCAGCATGGCGTACTTCGATTTTACGGCCGGCACGGCGCGTTATTTCTTCAGCGTTTCGCCCGAGTATACTGGCTACACCCTGGCCTACAGTACCGAGGCCAAGCAGCCCAATGATCACAGGTTTCAAGATCGTTTCACTTTGTTGATCGAAAGAGCGCATTGTACCCAGATTGCTGCCATCGATGTTAGTTGCTCAGCACATCTGCAACCTGCTCGGCTATCGACAAACAGGCGGTCAGCCCCGGTGACTCTACACCGTACAAGTTCACCAACCCTGCAACTCGATGCTCTGAAGCACCCTGAATGACAAAATCGGGGTAAATTTTCTGATTCTTTTGAATCTTCGGGCGCAAGCCTGCGTAATCTGGTAGCAAAGCACCATCTTCAAGAGCCGGCCAATACTGCCGGATGGCGGCATAAAAGCTGTCGGCCCGATTCGGGTCGACTTCATAGTCGGCTTTGTCAACCCACTCGACGTCCGGTCCAAAGCGAACCTGTCCCGCCAGGTCCATGGTGATATGCACACCCAGACCACCCTCTACTGGCACCGGATAGATCAGCCTGCTCACCGGGGCCTTGCCTTGCAGCTGAAAGTAGTTGCCCTTGGCCAGCAATGGCTGCGGCACCGAGTTGGCATCGATGCCGTCAACCGTGGCAGCCAGATCGCAGGCGCTGAGTCCTGCTGAATTCACCACCTCACGGGTGCGCAAGGTCATTGCATCGGCACCTCCGATTTCCAGCTCCAACGCAGAGGCCACTGTTTTCATGCTGACGACCGGACTGTTCAAGGCAAGCACGGCACCATGAGTCTCTGCATCTCCAAGCATCGACAACATCAGCCCGTGGCTATCGATAATGCCCGTCGAGGGAGATAACAAGGCTGCATGGCACTGTATCTGGGGCTCTAGCTCAGCCACCTGCGATGCCGACAGCTTTTGCAAATCGGCAACACCATTGGCTGACGCACGCTGGTTGATATCGTCAAGCACAGCCACTTGCGATTCATCGGTGGCCACTATCAATTTGCCACAGCGTTTTCGGGTTACCCCATACTGCTCGCAGTAGTCATACAGCAGGTGTTTACCTCTGACACAATGCCGGGCTTTGAGGCTGTCTTTTGCATAGTAAATACCCGCATGAATAACCTCAGAGTTACGTGCACTGGTCTCGGTTCCAAACGCATCGGCAGCCTCCAGTATCAACACTTCTTTGCCATCTCTTGCCAGTTGCCTGGCAACCGCAAGGCCTACCACACCAGCACCAATCACCACTGTCTCTATATCTACGGTCATAGCCTCAATACCTTGTCAGCCCGCTGATGGCAGTCGAAAGCCAATTTGTACGCCCCGCTCCCCACTGACGATGCTGTTCTCGGCAAACGGACTTCCGCGGTGAACAGCAGCAATTAATTTAACAATATACAAACCCAGGCCCAGATGGGGGTTCCTGACTGCAGACGGACTCGACGTGCGATCCGTGACCATAGGTTCAAACAATCGGTCAAGCAACTCTTCGGGCAGGCGGCTTCCCTGGTTCCTGACCGACAGCAGCAGTTCATCTGCCTCCTGCGACAAGGCAAGCTCCACCTCACCATTCTGCGGCGTAAACTCAACGGCATTGTCGATCAACTTGTCCAGCGCCTGTTGCAACAAATCCGGTGCGGCATAGGCGTAACAACGGTGGTCCGGCTTGCGAATGATCAGATTAACGGCCGGATACAGGTCACCGTAGACCTCGAACACACCCTGCAACCAGTCACAGAGATCCATTTCCACGAAATCTGCCTGCTGTACCGAGTGCTCCAGTCGCGCCGCTTCCCCCATCGATTTTACAATACGGCCTAATTGTTTAGACCCCCCTTGCGCACGCTCGATTAATCTGTTTTCCGCTTCAGACAATGCACTTTTATCGAGGTTTTCCAGAGATGTTTGCACCACGCTTAACGGTGTACGCAACTCATGGGACAGTTTCGATGCCAGTGATTCGAGATATTGCGTGTAACCGGCCGAGCGATCAACCAGTGACGCAAAATCACGCGAAAGATCGCCAATTTCATCCTGCAAGACTGAAGGTGTGACCGATCGTCCGACGCGGCCATCGCCGGTTACCGCATGACGCGTTGCTTGCGAGAGTCGCCGGATTCTGAAAGAAAGCCAGCTCGCGAAAATCAGCAATGACAACGCAACCAACAAACTGAACAAAGTCAACAGGCTAAACAGCCGTACCATCGCACTGCTGGTAAATGCATTGGTATTGTCCTCATTGGATTCATACAGTAACCAACCGGGCGACGTTTTGGAATCTTCCAGCTGACCCAGGCGGCCGATGACATGATCACGCTGCAGTGTCTTGTAGCTCCGCACCGCAGTTGCTGCAATATCCGTTTCCGGCAACTCGGACATTTCGAGTTCAAAGCTGCTGCGCAAGTTAAACGCACGATCATCGGTCAGCTTCTGCGTGCTTATGAGCCATTCGAAGAACCGAAACAACAGCGCATTGAAAATATGCGACTGATCCGGGTCAATCAGCGCACGATTGGCTGGAGTTTCGTAGAGACGATGTACATCAGCACGAAGCTGACCCTCACGGTCAAACAGTCGGGCGCGCGAACCTGCCGGGACGACTTGCTGCAAAAGGCCTTGTAGTTCAAATGCCGGATAAACCAGATGACCCGCAGATTCCGGCTGCAAGGGATTGGTAGAACCGGTCCAATGTAAATACCGACGATCCTGATCATCGGTGACCAGCCGGCCACGATCTACAAAAGCAAAACCGAATCGGGAGTTAGGCGAAGGCCTGGGAATTTGCAGCTCAAGTTGAAAACCTCCACTGGTCGCAGCCCAGACCCCTCGATATTGGCTTTCTTTCAGTATCGGCCGCAGCCCTTCGAATCGTCTGCCATAGTAGCGGCCAATGACCTCACCGGGAGCTACTGCCCGAAACAGGATAGGTCTTATGTCATTTTCTTCATCGGCGACAAAAAGCTCGATATGATCCCCGCTACTGAGCACTTCAATATTGGGATCATGATAAATAACATTGCTGTCGCGTACGCTGAAGAACAGATACAAATGTTCAGGTGAAACGGCCAGACGTACCTGCAAACCTTTTGTTTGCAAGCCTGTTACTTGCGATACGTCATTATTGCGGCTGTCGCCATTATTGCTACCGTCGCTGGTGTTACGGCTATCGTAAAGACGAGATTGATTGTTTGCGAAACGACTGACCGAACCCAGTTCGTAGTCGTAGCCCGGCTGTTCCAATGTCGTCCAATCGTCGGCGTAACCGTCAAGGACAATCGTGTGATTGAGTTGCTCTGCAACAATCGATGGCTGCTGCCGCTGATCGCCTTCAATATTAAGGCCATCGAGTAAACCGGACCATGTCAGCAAGGTCACTGCACTTTGATGTTTCTGCTCCAGATCAGCAGCACGTATATCGCGCAGCGCCGTGTCCATTTGTAGAACTGACCGGTAGGCTACCAGCGGCACCAGCAATGTCAACGCACCCGCCAGTGCCAATTGGGTTTTAAGTTTCACGGTAGGAACAGACTAGCTTTTTTCCGACAGGTCCGGATCAGCCCATCTGTAGCCCATGCCATATACAGTTTGTATACAGTTAAAAGAACTGTCAGCCAGCAGGAATTTTTTGCGAATACGTTTTACATGAGCCGTAATGGTTTGTTCATCCAGCACAACATTGGCAGCGTCCATCAGTTGCTGTCGGGTTTTAACCTGCCCCGGCCTGCTCGTCAGGCTTTCTATCAGTTTAAATTCGGTGACCGTCAAATCCAGTTGAATATTTTTCCACCAGGCAAACATTTGATGGGCATTGATTCTCAGTTCCCCAACCAGCAATTTTTCACCGCTATCGGCGGGATCAGCATCCATACGTCTGAACAGAGAATGAACCCGTGCTGTCAGATGAGCCAATGAAATATCTTTTGTCAGGTAATCATCAGCACCCAGACGCAAACCCGATATCGTATCCAGTTCACTATCCCGGGCAGTCAAAATGATGATGGGCAGGGTGGCCGACTGAGCACGCAGCTCTCGACAAAGTTCAAACCCACCCTCACTCTCGTATCCCAGACCCACATCCAGAATGACCAGATCTGCCGGCTGTTTACTGAGTCCCGCCAATGCTGAAGCACGGTCCGAGTAGGCACGTGATTGATACCCGGCTTTCTCCATCGCCAGGCAATAGTTTTCCTGAAGCCCGGGTTCATCTTCCACTATTACCACACAGCGGCGGGTATTTGACGAGACACTGGCTGGTGTCATCAATAAGACTCAGTCTACTGGATCGGACTCAATTATCGCACAGCGAAAAGCATTAGTTACAGGTCGCGAGTCGCGGAACGCTCCGTTTTAGTCAATCCGTCCCCATATCAGAGTCACAATGTGAATATCGTCATTTCGAATCATCTAAAAATACGGTGAAATAACACTGGTTTCACACTCGCAGGTGCTGTTTGACCCTGACACAGAAGCCATTCGACACACTGTCACAATTGATCAGAATTGATCTGACAGGCGCATTTTTGCAACATGGCCCGGGCTTTTTAGAATGTTCTGATAGCGGCTACTTTCCAACACAGGTATTCGCATGAACGCTTACAACCCGCCCGCCAACTCTGTCGCATCAAGAGGATCATCGCTTCATTCGGGCAAGTCCCGGCCAAGGTACCGGGAAACTGTTTTTATCCCACCCAGACCCAGGCAGAGTGAATCCGATGTAGCTACCGGCAGCGTCAAAAATTCTCAGTGGCCCAAAGGAATCCTGCGCCTGCACGGGTTGGCCGCAGCAACTGTTTTGTTGCTCGGCACTGCGTTTATCAAGCATGCCTCAGCGCAAACTACTTCACCCGGCACTACACCGGGAACAGATTCGTCTTTGAACAGCAACTACCCTCCGGATATTCAGGCTCAACAGGCTACTCGGCATCTGGCTGACGACTTCGAGCCGCATGGTTCCGGCACCCTGTACCTGCAAAATCGGGACAACCCGTCAAGCACATCCAATTTGACCGCGCTGACGCTTGATTCGGATGTTCAGATGGTGATCAGCGGCTTGATTGCCAATGTGAAATACAAGCAGGGCTTCGAGAATCGGACCAACGGCTGGATGGAAGGAATTTATTCATTCCCTCTCCCGGACAATGCGGCGATAACCAGCCTGGAAATTCAGGTTGGTGAACGCGTCATCAAAGGTCAGATCAAGGAAAAGTCGACAGCGAAAAAGATTTATGACAACGCAGCGCAGTCCGGGCAAGTGGCAAGTCTGGTTTCGCAGCAGCGCGCAAACTTTTTCACAACCCGCATTGCCAATATCGGGCCCGGAGAACAGATCCGGATTTCTTTGGACTATGTTCAGACACTTGAACTTGCAGATGATCGCTATTCCGTGCGCCTGCCAACAACATTCACCCCAAGGTATTCAAACAGCAACGTCGCTGACGCCGGACAAATCTCGCCCCCGCAGATCGATGCCACAGCACAATACACGCCGATACTGAATCTCGACATAGCGATCAATTCTCAAAGCCCACTAACTTCGGTTGAGAGTCCATCACACGCCATTGCCACAGAAAATCTGAACAACAAAACAGTGATTCAACTGGCAGAGACGACGCCGATGAACAGTGATTTCATACTCAGATGGTCAACCCTCAGTGAAAACAAACCTGCGATCAACACCTTTACTGAAGTTGTCGACGATGAGCTTTATTCTCTGAGCGTTATCAATCCACCCAAGTTGTACGATCAAAGCATGACTCAAGCACGGGAGCTGATATTGGTTGTAGATACCTCAGGATCGATGGGCGGGACTTCGATACGCGCAGCCAAGGCCGCACTGCAATCCGCACTGAGCGGGCTTCATTCAGAAGATCTTTTTAACATTATCGAATTCAATTCACACACTCGCAGTTTGTGGCCTGCCCCACAATCTGCCAACGCCAACAACATTTCAGAAGCCAGCCGCTTTATCAGACGCTTGAGCGCAGATGGAGGCACTGAAATGGAACCCGCACTACAGCAGGCACTGGCAAACCGAATCGACGGGTATCTGCGTCAAATTGTATTCGTTACAGATGGCGCTGTTGGATATGAAGAGCACCTGTTCAGGATGATTCGCAATAATCTTGCGGGTGCTCGTCTTTTTACGGTCGGGATTGGTTCAGCTCCAAACAGCTACTTTATGCGCAAGGCGGCACAGGCCGGCCGCGGTACATTCACCTATATCGCGCAGTTGCAGGACGTCAAAGACACCATGCAAGAATTATTTGTCAAACTGGAAACCCCGGTATTGACGAATCTGGAAATCGAATGGTTCGGTGAACCTGGAGAATACTTTCCATCTCCGCTGCAGGATCTTTACCTTGGAGAACCCGTCATCGTGGCAGCCAAAACAGGCGAGAACACAACAGGTTTCAGAATACACGGTAACCGTGGCAATACGACCTGGGAGGAATTTGTATCTCTGAACAATACAGCCGCCGGAGCGAGTATCAATACGATCTGGGCACGCAAGAAAATTGAACAATTGGTTGATGAACAAACCCGACAGGGCAATGAGCAGCATCGCGAGGAAATCACTCAAACGGCATTGACACATCAGCTGGTCAGTCGATACACCAGTCTGGTGGCGGTAGAAGAGCAGCCTGCGCGTCCAGAACTGACTCCTGTGAAAACCGCCAAGGTCGCTAATCTGCTACCCGCCGGATCAACCATGATTCCGGTTAATGTGCCCACTGGAGCAGCCGGGGCCGACACGCTGACGGCGATCTCATTGATCTCTGCATTACTGGCCTCTTTTCTGGGATGGATGATGAGGGCAAGCAGACGCCGAACGATCAAGCTACACATCGGGGAGACTGCCCATGTTACGCGCTAGAAAACCCAGGAATGCCGCGTTGCTTTTGTTGCTGTGTACTCTGGTGTCTGCAAGTATCGCCAGCGCAGGCCGGGCAGTCTGGATTGAAGGCAAGGCATCAGTTGCACAGTTCCTGCTGTTACGCGCCTGGTCGGAAACCCTTTCCAGTGGCAAAGACACAAAACCATGGCCATGGGCTGATACCGTTCCGGTGGCAAAACTGCATGCGATCGATAGTGAAAAAACCATGATTGTGCTTGATGGAGCCAGCGGGCAAGCGATGGCTTTTGGACCAGCGCGAATCAACTACGATGCTTCACTAACGGCGGTTGCTGGTACTGGCGAAACAGCAGCGCAGAAGTCAGCGGATTCAAACGGCCAGAAGCCACTACACCTGGACAATATCGGTGAGTTATCCAATCAGACCTTTGATTCGACCATAGCGATCGCCGGACACCGAGACACACACATGACTTTTCTGCAAAGTGCTGAACCGGGTGATCGATTCGAACTTGAAAACCGGTTTGGTGAAAGGCAACAATATCAACTGAGGAAAAAGCAGATCATCAACGTGCTGGCGGACAGCCTGTCAATCAACCGGGATCAATCCGGACTGGTGTTGATCACCTGCTTCCCCTTCAACGCCATGCAAACAGGAGGACCTCTCAGGATGATAGCGATTGCCGAGCCGGTGACTACCCCGTCTGCACCCAAATAAGGGAACCCAAAACGATAAGGGAAATCAAAAACGGGCCCGCCAGGATGACGTATCAGAATGACGTATCAGGCAAACAAAGGTTTCAGTCTGGAATCTTCAAACGCACTGTACTGGTTGCGCGGAATATTGAGCCAACCCGAAAGCACCTGACCGTACAGGGCGCGGTAGTCCATCGTAAACTGCAAATCGTCATCGAGCAATGCACCAAGATCCGGACTGGCTCCGTATTGACCGGCATTCAGCGCGCCCCCAATAAGAAAGTGAGGCGCTGCTGTACCATGGTCAGTTCCCCCGCTACGGTTCTCTCTCGCACGCCGGCCGAACTCGGAATAGGTCATTACCAGCGTGTTTTCCCACTCACCACTGGCAATCAGTTCATCGCGAAAACCACTGACAGCCTCGGCAAATTGACGCAAGAGATTTTCATGTCGATAAGACTGGTTTTCGTGAGTGTCAAACCCTCCGTGACTCACTTTGATAACGGGCGTGTCTATCCCGGCGTTGATCAAATTTGCAGCATGTGCAAGTTGATTGGCCAAGTCACTTCCCCTTAGTTTCGATTGACGACGACTTTCGGCAATTTTTTCCGAGATACGTTGCATCGAGTGACTCAATGTGCGCCCACGCGCCTGAATCAAGTCCAGCGCGCTGTTGCCGGATTTGCCGCTCGCCGTCAGCGGCACCGACTTGCCCTGAAACTGCCCAAGCGACTTCATGCTCAGCCAATTGCCCGAGGGACTGCTGAAAATCGCCATACCTCCTCCGAGACTGAGTCCATGGGCATCAATTCTGCCGGCTGCATAGGTGTGCTCTATATCGTGGGTTATCCAACCCGTTCTGCCGTTGGCAATACCATCTCCACCCGTCTCCCAGATTTCCATCGATTTAAAATGAGATCGGTTTGCCTGGGGGTAGCCAAGCCCATGTACCACGGCTATCTCGCGATGCTCCCACAACGGCATTAATGATCGCAGTGCATGATGAAATGCAAATTCTGCATCTATCGGGATCACTTGCTCTGGCTTTAAATGCAATTGTGGTCGCAATTCGGCGTAACGATGATCCCTGAAAGGTACTACGGTATTCAAACCATCATTAGCGCCTGCCAGTTCCAGCAGTACCAACTTGCGCCCACAACAGAGAGCACTTTGCGCGGCCTGCAGCAGACCGAACGGCAACAAAGGTACTACTACGGCTGCTATCGCCGCGGTCAGAAATGACCGGCGTGATTTATCAGCTGAACTCATATAGTTTCTCCTGAATAAAAGCTGGAGGGATAGTGTTGATCATCTCAGTTGAAAAACGGGGTTGATCAGGATACTGGCCAGATCATCTGCGCCGGTAAGATCTGTGTCTACCTCAACTGTGTCTACCTCAACGGTAGAATCGGGTGATGAAGGCCCAGTGACAGGCAGCAACAGGGTTGCCAGATCGAGCCCGCCAACCAGACTTTGCAGATTACTCAGATCCTGAGAGTAGTCTGCGCTGGTACGCCCAAGCGCACGAGGTGGCGTGTCGAAAAACTGCCTGACGATATTAAAACTGTTTCCCAGATCACCAGTTAACTGTATATCGGCTTTGGCATAATGGCTTTCCCGGGTGCCGAGACGAATCTTCTCAACATGGGCAGCCCACCCATTGTAAAACTGGCGTGCACGTTTTCTGTCAAGCTTGCGACTGTTTTCAGTCATGTTGTAAAAGTTCGGCATTGATCTTATCAACACACCCATCAGTTCCTGATCGGCCGGGTCAAGATCTGCATGTTCGCACTGACCGTGCAACTGCTGATCAGCATCATTCAGCTCTCTGACGGGTATTCCAGCGGTGGATCGAATGCGCAATTGGACTTCACGATGCCCAGGATCATGTTCGTTGACCCAACCGCAGTCGGGCCACACCGTCAGACAGTCAGGCCAACAAGAGTAGCTATCCATATACATCACATAGGGCATGGAACCCTGATCAGACACAGCCCCCGGTTGGTGGACATAGCGCGCAATAATGGTGTCAAACTGTTTACCCTTGAAACTCACATTGTTTAATGTAAAAGCGATATCCGAGTTGGCCTGAGATCTGTTTTTATTGTCCGGATTTCGGACCCATTGCAAATGAACAGACCCGATCGACAAAGCGTTATCGTTAGTGGTCAAGTTGGTATTGATCAAGCCGGTTTTATCGCCTGGAGCCCGCTTGACACGATCGACCTGATCTGACTGCATGGGTGAGTTGGATGCCATCATCGTCATATCAGGTTTTATTTGATCAAGCTGGTGGAAGCTGTCTATCCGCAGCTGGCCCTGACAATACAAGCTACCCGCTGCTTCCCGGGACTTTGGCGGACAACCACTGCGCTGAATTCCATCTGATGACATAAAGAGCCTGTCCTGGATGCGAACCCAGTCGACATACAGGTTCCGATCCCCATTCTGTCCTGCATCATCGTTGAGAAAGGTAATGCTGATGGAATCAGCTTCTGCTGCATCCGGGGGCACTTGTATCGCAACCTGCTGCCATGGAAGCTCCATAGGGTTCCTGATACGGCCAAACGCAGAAGTATCGTGGCCTCCAGCCAGTGTCAGTTTCCCGGAGCGCCACAAGGAATGTTCGTTCCGATACACCTCAAGCTGGTATTGCGCTGGTCCATTGAAATCCTCAGCTGCTATATGAACCAGCAGCTCAACAGATTGCCTTTTATCCACGGTGCCATCGTTGCCCCCAGTCGCCAGCATACTGTTTGTCATCGTCATCATTTTGTTATTCTTGCGCTCACCGGAATTCTGCTCGACTCGCCCGTAGCGCTCGAACCAATCGTGCCTGGCAAGTAAACGATCCGGTGTCACCCAGGCATCGTGGCCCGGCCAACCTGCCACATTGGGGGCATCGAACAGATTCTGCCCAAGACTGGCAAGCACCGTTGGTAAGCTCTGCCATGAGTTGGGAATGTTGCCGGTACTTCGCAAGGTCCCTATCACCAAATCCACCGGAGATTTGATCAGAGAAGCTCGGTTAGCCTGATCCCAAAACGCTGCTGATGATAATATGTCCCGGTACAGGGTTTTCAGATCGAAATCCGATTGGCGAAACCGGGTCGAAATAATTTCCAGCTCTTCGGTATCAAAGTTGTCTCTACTGATAAACTCCTGCCAGAATTTTCGGGTAATAAAAGCGGATGCTGCAGGTTGCTGAAGAATCAGATCAATCAAATCATCGCCATTGAAATTACCCCGCTGACCAAACAACTCCTTTTCACCAAAATCGTGTTGCCAGGACTGAAAACGGAACTGCATATTGTAGCTTGGTGATACCGAATATCCGGTCAAAGCCCGTGCTGCATTTTTTACATCCTGCTCGGTGTAGTTGCCCTCGCCCAATGTAAATAGCTCCAACAACTCGCGCGCCAGATTTTCGTTGGGGGCAGCTTTTCGATTGCTGCGATTGTCGAGATACTCAAGCATCGCCGGATCTCGAATAACCTGTTTCAGCAGATCTCGATAGTCTCCACTACCCATTTGTCGAAACATTTGATGCTGGCGGGCTATTGATGTCGATTGTTGGTTTATCGCACCGTAGGCACTAACAAAATGATTATGCCAAAAAAGTACGAGGCGCTCGGTCTGCGGTGTCGGGGTACTGATAAGCTCGTATACCCAC
>CALFCE010000231.1 GCA_937951215.1 uncultured Granulosicoccaceae bacterium | reverse complement strand
TTTCTGTATCGGTTGCCCGGAACGGCCAATCTTTGCAGCAACCAAATTGGTCGAACAGGAACTCGGCGAACATCACATTGCAAGCGATATTGGTTGCCACTTATTCTCAATCAATGCGCCATTTAATCTGGGTGCAACTACCATGGGCTACGGGCTTGGGCCAGCTTCAGCATCAGCTCTTAATGATCAACAGGCCGAGCGGCGTTCGATCTCTTTCCTCGGCGACGGTGGTTTCTGGCACAACGGTTTGACCTCCTCCATCGGTAATGCGGTGTTCAACGAAAATGACGGCGTCGTTGTGGTCGTTGATAACTACTATGCCGCCGCGACTGGCGGGCAGGACCTTCTATCATCCAGAGCAGACAATAAATCAAAATCAACCAAACACCCGATCAAGAAAGCTGTAAAAGGCATGGGCGTTAATTGGGTACGCCAGATAGATCGTACTTACGATGTCGAAAAAATGCGCGCAACCCTCAAAGAAGCACTGACAACCAAAGAGAAGGGGCCGAAGGTCATTATCGCGTCTTCCGAATGTATGCTGAACAAACAACGGCGTGAGCGGCCACAACTTGCAAAAGCTATTCACAACGGCAAACGCGTTGTCAAAACCCGCTTTGGTGTCGACGAAGACGTCTGTACCGGCGATCACGCTTGCATTAGATTGTCCGGTTGTCCGTCGTTGTCAGTGCGTCAGTTGGACGATCCACTACGCGATGATCCTGTGGCGAGCATAGATCAACACTGTGTTGGTTGCGGAAATTGTGGTGAAGTTGCCGATGCGGCAGTGCTGTGCCCTTCGTTCTATCAGGCAGATGTTGTCAACAACGCCAGCGCAATAGAAAGAAAGCTGACCCGCCTGCGGCGCTCTGTGATCAGCTGGCTGCAACAACGTTATGACTCCAAGCGGCTGATCTTCGATGGAGACGCTTTGTGACCTCGCAAGCCTCTCCGGACTCTCCCGTACCAACTTCCAGCCCGGAACCCGCACTCTCCGACGTTATCAAAATTGCGGTATTGGCGGTTGGTGGCCAAGGCGGAGGTGTGTTGACCAACTGGATAGCAGATCTGGCCAGCAGAGGCGGTTTTGATGTTCAGATGACATCGGTTGCCGGTGTCGCGCAACGCACCGGCGCTACCATCTACTATATCGAGATGGCCCCTAAATCCGGGCGGCCGCCGGTCTTCGCACAAAGCCCGTCGCCGGGCGATGTCGATATCATGATTGCAGCTGAGCTGATGGAGGCCGGGCGCGCTGTATTACGTGGTTTTGTAACACCTGATCGTACGACTCTGATCGCCTCAACACATCGCATTCTCGCGGTATCTGAAAAACAAGTACCGGGCGATGGCCGATCAGACGGCAAGTTGGTAGAAAAAGAAATCACTGATGCCGCATTTCATACCGTATGCTTTGACATGGATAAAATCGCAACCAATGCCGGCAGTGTCATTTCATCCAGCCTGTTTGGCGGCCTGGCAAGATCCGGGGTGCTGCCCTTCCCTACATCACTGTATGAAGAGGTTATCAAGGCATCGGGGCGTGGTGTGGAACAAAGCCTGGCAGCTTTTCGCGATACGCTTGAATTTGACGACACTAAAACAGAGACTGAAAAACCAAACCGACAACAGAGTCAGGTACAGGGGCCACAACATCTTCTGAGCCAGTGGCAGGCTTTGGAAAAACGTATCGATACACTGGATCCGGCAACACACGCAATGGTGGACGCCGGTTTGCGGAAGGTTGTTGATTACCAGGATACGGATTACGGGAAAGAGTATCTGGATCATGTTGTTGAATGGCATGCCATGGATGACCAGCAGCATCAGTATGAGCTAACCAATGCTGCTGCAAAAGCCATAGCCAATGCGATGTGCTACGACGACATATTACGGGTTGCCGATCTGAAGATTCGCCGCAGCCGCGAACAGCGGGTTCGCAAAGAACAGCAAGTGGACAATGATGCCGTTCTGCAAGTCACAGAATATTTCCATCCACGCGCTGAAGAACTTGCCGGTTCAATGCCTGCCGCTATCGGCAACTGGCTGCATCGTTCTCCGCGTGTATTCAAAGTATTTGACAAGCTGGTTAATCGAGGCCGCCGGATTCGTACTGATCGATTGGGTGGTTTTTTAACGCTAAGGTTTATCGCCTTGTTCAAGCCTTACCGGCGTAAGCTGCTCAGACATCAGCAGGAAACATTACATCTTGAGCGATTGCTGACAACAGCTCGCGAAGCCGCAAATACCGATTATCAACTAGCTGTCGAAATCCTCAAATGCCAGCGCCTGGTGAAGGGATATTCCGATACCCATGTGCGCGGGCATTCAAAGTTTGATCGTATTATTCGATCTGTCGATGCATTGGACGGTCGCAGCGATGCCGCAGATTTGTTAAGACACTTGAGAGAAGTAGCGATGAGCGACGAAGCTGGTACTGAGCTCGATACGGCTATTGCAACCCTTCAGTCCGGTCCCGGCCAGGCTTCTCAACAAATATAAAGTGATAAGGTCGTAAGCTGTATGTTAGATCAAATCAAAGTAGCTTCATCTATGTTCTACAATGGGTTCCTGGCACGCGTTTCCCAAATCACGTTTTAGCTCGTGTAACTATGCAAAACGAAAAGCTTGGCATACTCCTCATCGCTATTATTAGCTTTTGCGTGTTGGTGTCTTTCCTGGTGGTCGGTCCAATCGCTCAAGATACTGCTTACCACAACTTTGCAGATACAAACTCACTTTTTTTTATCCCCAATGCACTAAACATCCTGTCAAACAGCCTGCTTTTATTGGTTGGAGTGTCAGGACTATTGGCCTTACGACGCACGGGTAGAAACTCGCTAACCATCATCAACTCTTTAAAACCTGCGTACTTCTTATTATTTTTTGGCGCTGCTTTGGTTGGCATTGGTTCCAGCAACTATCATTGGTGGCCAAACAATGAAACGCTGGTTTGGGATCGTATCCCAATGACAATTGCCTTTATGTCTATCTACTCAATCATCATAGGTGAATTCGTCTCTGAGAAGCTGGGTAGATATTGCCTTGTACCGTTTCTATTGCTAGGGATCTGTTCGGTTCTATATTGGTGGTTTACTGAAAGCCGAGGTACTGGTGATCTACGTTACTACGCAGTTGTGCAATTCTTCCCGATTTTAACTATCCCGATAATGTTGTACTTTTTCAAGTCAGCATTTAACTTTGTCTGGGCCTATTGGCTGTTACTCGGCTCTTATGTGGCCGCGAAGCTATTTGAAGCATTCGACAAACAAATTCATGAGTACTTGGGCGTAGTCAGTGGGCACAGCATTAAGCATATGCTACCAGCGATCGGTCTGTATATTTTGCTTATCGCTTATAGAAAAAGATCGGCAGTAGTACACCAGCAATAGTGAAATTCACGCAACAGAACAAACTGCCCAAACATACTTGTTGAAACTGCTACAAATTTCGTATTTTAGCGATTCATAAAGCAGCTCAACTTCCCAGTATCCACTTGAAAATTCAAACTATCCCCCTTACTATTTAGGAAAATGTAAGGAGGCTAGCATGGCAGAAGCAGCGGTAACAAGTAAAGGTCAAATCACGATTCCAGCTGAGATACGGCGGCAGATGAATCTTGGCCCACATGACAGAGTTGTGTTCACCCTGCTTCCGAACGGCACCACAGTTATGCGTCCCAAGAATCGATCAATCTCTTCGTTGGCAGGCTCGGTTAAATCGAAAAAGAAGCGAGTACCGCTAAAAGATATGAAAATGCGCTGATATGCCTACATTGGACACCAATGTGCTAGTTCGTTTTTTGGTTGCTGATGACCGAAACCAGTTCGAAATCGCGAAAGCATATATCAATGACGTAGCACCGGATGATCCACTTTTTATTCCATATTCTGTTTCACTAGAACTGGAATGGGTGCTGCGGACAGTTTATGAACTAGACAAACCGACTGTCATAACAATATTTAATCAGCTTCTTGAAGCACGTGAAATTGAATTTCAAGAGGAATCCAGTATTGAAGTCAGCCTGTGCTTGTACTCGGATAACAATACTGATTTTGCCGACTGTCTGCATAACGCTTCTGCATGTGCGAATGATCGAACACCTCTGATGACTTTTGACCGAAAAGCCGCTCGTTTGCCTGAGTCAGTATTATTGGAGCAGTCCTAATATATGCTGGATTCGGCCCACTGCCGACCTGCGTTTAGTCCACACACCACTCTATATTACTGACAATTTCTTCGGCGATCTCGATCACTGTTCGACCATTGGTATCGATTCGGTAGTCGCTCGGAGTGGTTGCTAACACGAGGCTATCAACAAGTTCTCCCGCACGATTAATGTGCCAACCCAAACCAGAGCCAATCTCACGCCCACTCAATCGAGCCTCCAAGGTTTCCATACTCGCTGATAGCTGGACAGTTGTTACCTCACCCTCGGGTATGACCCTCGTCAGCGTATCGATGAAAGATACATCCTCCACGACGTAGGAAATGACCAGATTAAGCGATCCAGATCGCGAGCAGTTGCGCCAGATGGCCGCCAAATTATCAAACCCTAGCCGATTCCCCCATGGGTCATCATCAGGCATGGGGTATGTATATCGAATCTGGTCAAAATCGACGAAAGTGTGAGGCGTTCTGTTTCTCTCCAGAATGTCCACCACCTCACCGCCAACCGCAGTTTTACCAACACCAACTGGGCCACTGATGAGAACAATAGGAATTTTCCTATTCATTACGTCATTCTACTTATAAGCAACAGTCTGCATTCAAGACTATACAGAAGTAAAGGTTCAGATGGAGTCGCAAACTACCTGTCACAACAGGCACCGACCTTTGCCGGTAACTTTTACAGGCAAGAAAATTTATTGATCAAAACCAGATGACGCCAACTTGGCAAGCAAGGTTTGCAATGCCGGCTTTAAATGGGCAGCATCCGTGTCATCCAATAATTCCAGAATCTTTTTCTCGTGCACCCGCGCTTCATCGACCAGGCCGCTCGCCAGTTTTTTACCCTTGCTGGTTAAATGCACTGTGACCTTTCGCTTGTCATCAACCCCGACCCTTCTCTTGACCAGACCCTTTTTATCCATTTGATCAATGATGCGAGTAAGACGAGATTGTTCTACCAGCGCGTACTCAGCAAGCTTGGTTATCATCAGACCATCCTGATCGAACAGACAGGCCATCACCCGCCACTCCGGCACACGAATACCTTTGGATCGCACAATTTCATGGAATTGGTCACTTGCGGATTCGCTCGAAGCGGCCAGTAGATACAGCAAATAAGAGGGAACGAACGCATCCTGTCGGGATTTATCCGGCATGCAAGCCTCTTGTATCAATTGACAGGACCATTCGTTTCGTTACTTTTGAACACTGAAATTACCACTTGCCAAATAATATGATTTTTCATATATTGAAGCAAGGAGGACTTGTCGAATGAACCATCTGAAACTCGTGGATCGCCGCGACGAAACGGATCGCATTCGTATTCTACAGTTCACAGCATCATCAGGTGACGCCCTGCCCGCCTATACAGCGGGGACTCATCTGGATTTCGAACTTGATGGTATAGGCAACCGTTCCTACTCGTTGATTGACTGGCCGCAGCACTCCGATCAAAACCCACCAGGGTCAGAAAAAATACAGTCTTATACCATCGCCGTGCAACGCGAGGACGACGGCGACGGTGGCTCAAAGATGATGCACCAGTTGCAAATCGGACAATCGATCAATGCCTCCGACCCGGTAAATGACTTTGAGCTAATAGATTCAGTAGCCCCGGTATTGCTACTTGCAGGCGGTATCGGCATCACACCATTGATTTCAATGGCTACAAGTCTGGCCTCGCAAAAACATCCGTTTTCACTACACTATGCGGCCAGATCCTTATCCGTGATGGGTTTTCACAGCACACTATCCGAGCACTTTGCAGATCACGTGCAGTTTTATTTCGACGACACCCGCCCTCTGGACCTTGCAGCTCTGTTTAGCGAACAAGGAGAATCTACAGAACTTTATATCTGCGGGCCAAAGGGCATGATAGAAGCTGCACGCAAGGCTGCAACTACCGCAGGTTTTGCAGACAACAATATTCATGTTGAACTCTTTTCTTCACCTGATACTGAGAGCGGTGATTCTGCTTTTGAAGTTGAAATCAATGATAGCGGAGAAGTGTTCGAAATCCCGGTGGGTCAATCGATTATTGACGTTCTGGAGGCTGCTGGCAAAGACTTGATGTTCGACTGCCAGCGCGGTGATTGTGGTATTTGCCAGACTGACGTCATCAGCGGTATCCCGGATCACCGTGATGTTGTTTTGTCCGAAGCTGACCGCGCATCAGGCAAAGTGATGCAAATTTGCGTTAGCCGGGCAAAATCACCACGGCTGGTGCTGGACCTTTAGCGATAATCTCTAACCTGATTTTTGTGATCACTTTCAGTAGGCAGAATCACTATGGCAACCAATGGTTCATATAACAGAATGACTGGCAACAGCACGACAAGCACCGCTACAGGCATGTTTGCTGAGGATATCGAAAGCCTGATTAAAGGCCCACAGGTACACCGCGATGTCTATACCAGCCAGGCAGTATTTGATCTTGAAATGCAGCATCTGTTTACCAATACCTGGGTGTTTGTCGGACATGAAAGCCAAACTCCCAACAAAGGAGA
>CALFCE010000230.1 GCA_937951215.1 uncultured Granulosicoccaceae bacterium | reverse complement strand
TATCACCGATATCCTTCTTATCTCCACCCCTGAAGATACGCCACGCTTTAAGCAGCTCCTCGGTGATGGTTCGCAGTGGGGAATAAATTTACAGTACGCCGTGCAACCTTCACCCGATGGTTTGGCTCAGGCCTTTTTGATAGGTGAGCAGTTTATTGATGGTGACAGCTGTGCTCTTGTGTTGGGGGACAATATCTTTCATGGCCATGACTTTAGTGGCTTGTTGGCAGATGCCGCGGGTCTGGACACGGGTGCTTGTGTGTTTGCCTATCGGGTAAGCGATCCAGAGCGCTACGGTGTTGTGGATTTTGACGAGTTCGGTCGTGCCAATAGTCTTGAAGAGAAGCCTTCGAAGCCAAAATCAAATTTCGCTGTCACGGGTTTATATTTCTATGATTCTGATGTGACAGAAATAGCCAAGGGAATCCAGCCATCTGCCCGAGGTGAGCTGGAGATCACAGACGTTAATAAAGTCTATCTTGCCCGCCGACAGCTCAATGTCAAAATCATGAGTCGTGGCTATGCCTGGCTCGACACAGGGACATGTCAGTCACTACTCGAAGCCGGCCAGTTTGTAGAAACGCTGGAACGCAGGCAGGGCCTCAAGGTGGCTTGTCCGGAGGAAATTTCCTGGCGAAAGCGATGGATTAGTGACGATCAATTAATGGCGCTGTCAGAGCCGTTGAGCAAGAACAACTATGGTCGATACTTACAGGCTTTGCTTGAGCAGGATGATCAGATCGAAACGCCGACACTGCGAGTCGTGGGTGGGTCTTAAATTCAACTCTGCCCGGTACGATTTGTGCATTTACGTTGGAGCATCTCGGGCCTCATCGCATTATTGCGTGTGCTCTGACTTTGGTAATAAAACTCTAATTAATAAGAGGATGTAACGTGTCAAGTCTGATACCTATTATGGTCCGCACCTTTGGACGCACCGGGTCTACTCTGCTCATGCAGATTCTGGGTACCAGCGATCAAGTCCTTTTCGAAAAACAATACCCTTTCGAACACCGGTACTTAACCTACGTTTACAACATGTCCCGCATGATACGCACCCGTGCCAAGGCTGGTGCCGAGTGGGATAACGATCTGCTGTTTCAAAGCAAATCCGATACGATAGGTCCGTTGCCTTACGGTACAACGGACATTATTGATAATGAAAAATTAAGCTCTTATGTGTTCAGTGGTCTGTGGGAACAGTTCTCGCGGAGTATGTGTGAAACACATGAGTGCGCCTACGGTCGCGACTATTTTTACGCTGAGAAAGTACCCGCTGAAGTGGCTCACTACGCCAATGAACATATGAAATGCAAGAATATATTTCTACTGCGGGATCCACGTGATGAGATGGTTTCCATTATGAGTTTCAACGAAAAGCGTGGCTTTCGCTCTTTCGGGTGGACGGACGATGATACAGACATCAGCTATGCTGAGAAAATGTGCAACAACCGTCGCTATTTTATGCAGCACATGCACAAAGCCGAGGATTCGGCTCGTCGTATCAATGTGCGATATGAAGACTTGATTAACAATGGCCCGGAAGAAGTAGAGCGGTTGTCCGAGTGGGCCGGTGTAACAATGAATTATGAAGGCGCCGTCGGCAACAACGACATTCAGAAAATTCATATGACGAGCAAGGATTCCGCATCGTCCGTTGAGCGGTGGCGCAATGAACTGAGCAATGAGGTTCAGAATATTTTTACCCGTGAGTTGGGTGAGGAGCTATCCAATCTGGGTTACGCAGTCTGACTGCCAGAGACTGGTGAGCCGTATGAAAAAGAAACTGGATAAACTGGCCCGAAAAGCTCGTGGCCTGATAGGTGATCAGCGTGTGCTGCAAATGCGTAATCGCTGGTATGAGCTGGTCAAGAAGTTCAAAACTCCTCCGTATGCGAAAGTAGGTAATTTCAGCTACATCCCTGATTTTGGCTTTTTTATCAATGGCTGGCTTGTTGATGAGAAGAACCAGGTGACGCGGTTGGATGTTTGTATTAACGGTCAACCGATTGCCGAGTTATCGCAATGTATGCTGCGCCTGCAGCGAGTTGCGATAGCCCGTAAATACGGTTTGTGTGAACATTCTTCCAAGCCGGGTTTTACCGCATCTGTGCCGGTAGACGGATTACAACTGTCGCCAACAGATAAAGCTTCTTTGCGTATCAGCCTGTCAACCGGCAAGAAAAAATCAATCAAGTTGAGAATCTCAAACGTCATCGGGGATCCGCTCGATTCGATAAAGGGTATATTGAATGCTGTGCCATCCCGCAGCGATGACAAGAGAGATCTCTTTAATCACTCTTATGGCCCCGCGATTTCATCGATCTGGCAATCGAAACAAAGGAATCACGGCGTGTCCGAGTTTCGTAACTACAACCCTGATCTGGCGCCGGCTAACCCTGAAGTCTCATTGATCGTTCCGATCTATGGTCGTTATGATTTTATAGAATACCAGCTTAGCCAGTTTGTGAATGATCCTGTGATGTTTCGGCAGGAAATTATCTATGTGATCGACGATCCCCGGATACATGATGAGGTACGTACAGTTTGCGCGGCTTACGAGAAGCTCTATAGAATTTCTTTCAAAGTGCTACATCTCGAGAACAATCTGGGCTATGCCGGGGCTAATAATACCGGGGTAGAGCACTCCAGCGCGCCATTGTTGCTACTGGTGAATTCTGATGTGATGCCGGCGGAATCGGGATGGCTTTCGGCATTGCTGGATTCGTCACGCCAAAGTATTAACGATTCCTTGATTGGGGTCAGACTACTCTATGAGGACGATGCCATTCAGCACGATGGCATGGAGTACTATTCCTCTCCGTTCGTAAATGAACTCTGGACAAATATCCACCCAAACAAAGGTTTGCCATCAAGTCTGGTTCAATATCCTACTGCACTTCGAGATGTCGAGTCGATTACCGGGGCATGTATTCTGGTGAAAAGAGATATTTATCAGGATATTGGTGGGTTCGATGAAAACTTCATTCTCGGTGATTACGAAGATTCCGATCTGTGTATGCAGGCTCGTGAACAGGGTTACCAGATCAAGATGAATAGCAGTGTGTCCTTGTATCACCTCGAGAGGCAGTCGCAATCCCTGGTATCGAGTGATAACTGGAAAAACGAACTGACCTATTACAATTGTTGGTACCACACCAACAAATGGGACAGCAATATAAAAACAATGAAGAGGAGCACTTCCAATGCTCTCTGATACCACGGTGTCGGTATCTCGCCCCAAGCCAAACAAGGGCAAGCAAAAAGTACTGATAATCTCGCATGGTCATCCGGATATGAGCCCGGGTGGTGGAGAGATTGCCGCGTACAATCTGTTCAATGAACTGCAGAAGTCAGATAGTTATGAGGCCGTGTTTTTTGCCAGGCATGATCAAGCTGATCGACTGCATGGTGGAACCACATTTTGTGGTAACGGAAAACCCAATGAAATCCTTTTTCATGCGCCCGTTGTTGATTGGTTCAAGTTTTCCCAGCCAGATAAACCGAAGGTTTGGCGCGATTTCAGAGAAGTGTTGGAGCTAACCAAGCCAGATATTGTTCATTTTCATCACTATCTTCATATGGGCCTGGAGTTGATACGAGAGGTCAAGAACTATAATCCGGATGTGCCGGTAGCATTAACCCTGCATGAATTTTTTGGCATTTGTCACAATCATGGTCAGATGATAAAAGCCACAGACGAATCTCTGTGCCACAAATCAAGTCCGTCTGATTGTGCAAAATGTTTTCCTCAGTATTCTGCCCAGGATTTTTTCCTCAGAAAGCAGTTTATTCAGTCTTATTTTGAGCTGGTAGATCAATTTATCAGCCCAAGTGAGTTTCTGCAGAATAGATACATCGAATGGGGATTGCCAGCTTCAAAAATTCGGGTGATCGAAAATATCGATTTATCACCTGTCAGAGAACGGACTGTTGTACGCAACAAAGATTGCGTGAGGTTTTCCTTTTTTGGCCAGATAAATTGGCTAAAAGGGGTTGATGTGCTGGTGGATTCTTTTGATTACTTGCCCGCGAAACTGAAGAAGAAAGTGATCATCGAGATTAACGGCAGTGGTCTGGAGCATCAGCCCCAACATCTTCGAGATCGAATAGATCGAGCTGTCAAAAAGAGTGGTGGAAGAATCCGACTGCGTGGTAAGTACCAGCCGAGTGAATTGCAAGAGCTGATGTCCACCGTTGATTGGGCTATCGTACCGTCGAAATGGTGGGAAAATTCTCCGATGGTGATTCTGGAAGCCAATAAATACGGTGTCCCTGTGATCTGCAGTAATATTGGTGGAATGGCCGAAAAGGTAGAAGACGGTGTCACTGGTTTGCATTTTCAGGCAGGGCGCGCCGATAGCCTGGCAGATCAAATGGTTCGAGTCATCGAGAATCAGGATATCCGGAGCAATTTTTGTGATGCTCTGGCGCACAGGGCCGAGCCGATTGCTGCCTACGACGCTCATTTGTCGGTCTATAAAACGCTGGTTCAAGAGTCGGTAGCTGTTAAAAAATTACAGGCAGCCTGATACCCATGGCGTGGTTAAAGCAGAGCAGGCAGATGTTCCAGCGTGCCTGCAGGCTCTCAATGCACTACCGCTCTGGCGATCTGAAAGCCTCTCGCCTTGAAGACGGTCCCGAGTGGGCTTACCCTCTGAAACGAAGACGCGGTTTTACGGCCGGCTGGTATATGTTGACAGTCAGTGCTGATGTATTGCTGATTGGAAGAAATCTGGCGCTCTATTCTGATTTTGCTGGTAATAGTGATGCATCAGATAAATCTGGCTCCGATTCCAGTTCAAAAGCCAACGCCCCGGAATTAATTGCCAATATGAGGCTTGGGGCGCACAGTGCCAGCAAACGTCTTTTCCACATTGACAATTCCGGTGCAGAGTTGTTCGCGGCAATTGAAAATGCAGATCCTTCCCATACATCACCGGATATTACTATTACGCGTGTAACGGATGCTTTCGCCAAGAGTCGAATGCTGCAAAAACTGCAGTATGCCGGGTCATTGCCCACCTCATTGAAAGTGTCTGAAGCCGAGGATTATCTGGCCTCCAAACCCTATTTCAGAGATCAAACTCATCGCTTAGGGTATCTGTTTGGATCTTACCTGCGCTTGTTGGAGCGGCATGTCAGGCCGCTTGAGTATGCTGAGTGGCTTGACAATAAGAGTGAGAGTCACCTCAGCTCCGAGCCCGAGTGCGGGAATGGGTATATGCCTACCGAGGCTGAAAGCTTCCCGAGTAGTGAGTTACCGGGTAGCCAGTCGCATCTGAACTCCACTCAGGTTGATTCTGTTCCTTCGACTGGAGATGCAAATCCAACAATTACATGGACCATAATCGCTAACGAACTATCATCCGATTTTTCGAATATTGCCGAAGCCTTGCAAATATTATCATTGCAACCATTGTCCGGGAATATAAGCGTCAATCTTCTGTGTTGCTGCCAGGACGATGCACCACTGGACGCTGCCGCTGCAAGGCTTCAGGATAGTTTGAAAATAGTCAATCATAAAAAACCGCTGACAAGCGACTCGCTTAAAATGCTGGTTAGCCAATATCCTGCTGATTATGTGGTTTTCCTGGGGGATGAAGTTATTTTATGCCCTGATGCGTTTTCAATTCTGCTGAAATCCTTGCAAACCGAGCAGCGTCCGGATCTTGTCTATTGTGATCATGATGTGTTGGATCACAACGGTGATCGTATCAAACCGGTATTCAAACCCGAGTGGAATCCAGAGTTGCTTTTGAACGGTAATTATATCGGCCGTTTCTTCGCATTGTCAGGTGCATTATTTGACAAGTGTGGTGGCCTGAATGCGTCAATGGGAAGGTCCATGCATTATGACGTTCTATTGCGCTGCATACATTTTCTCGATAGGCCGCAATATGATCTGCGTTCGGCTCAGACAACTGAACAGTCGCACGGTTATAGCAGTGAGAACTTTCGCGCTACACGCATTCCGCAGGTACTCTATCATCTTGACAGTGTTGATTTGACGGAACCCTATTGGATGTCTGTGGAAGACAGGGATGTGCTGGCCCTTGATAGTCATTTGAGAGAGGAGGCAAGGCGTGTCGCTGAGCAGAATCCACATGCTCTCGTCCCTGATGAATGGCAGCTCGTGGATGGTCTGCTGCAGCGCAGTTTCAAAATCAATCGTGATTTCGGAGAAACCGAACCCAGCGTTGATATTGTTATTCCAACGCGGGATAAAGTAGAGATTCTTAAAACCTGTGTTGATTCAGTATTACGCCAGACCGGATACCGGAATTTCAGAATATTAATCGTCGATAACGGTAGTGTTGAACAGGAAACCCATAATTACTACCGGGAGATTTACCATAACCCCCAAATATCCCTGTTGAAATATGATGGTGTATTTAACTATTCGGCGATCAACAACTATGCTGTATCAAAAAGTCGAGCTGACGTTATTGTACTTCTGAACAATGATACTGAAGTTAAATCCGAGCAGTGGTTGCATGAACTGGTCTCGCACGCAGTCAGGCCCGAAGTGGGATGCGTTGGGGCTAAACTCTACTACAGTAATGGCTTGATCCAGCATGCCGGGGTGATACTGGGAATTAAAGGCGTAGCCGGTCACTCGCACAGATTGTCGGGTCATGATGATGACGGCTATTGCGGCCGTTTGAAATACTCTCAGAATGTCACAGCGGTCACTGCTGCCTGTCTGGCGCTGCGGAGGAGTGTCTTCAATGAGGTGAATGGCCTTGATGAAGTGAATTTGCAGGTTGCCTACAATGACGTGGATTTGTGTTTACGTGTTCTGGAGGCTGGCTACTGTAATATCTGGACGCCTTTTGCCGAACTCTATCATCACGAGTCCTTGTCCAGAGGTGCCGATGATACTCCGGAAAAAGCCAGACGGTTTCGCAGTGAGTATGGCTATATGCAAAGTCACTGGCAGACTCACCTGCGACCGGATCCTGCCTACAATCCCAATCTGGCTCTTGACCAGGAAGATTTTTCTCTGGCAGCCTAACCGGGTAGCGTAGGCGATTGATTTCAAATTGACCGGAGTTCTTTGCCAAGTGTACTGACAACTGCGGCTTCCATTTCCCAGTTGTGTCTGGAAGATCGTTTGCCCCTGTCACCGTAGTGATTCTCGCTGTCCGGATCATAGCTATCAGAGAAGCCGAACGCAGAACAGTTTTCGATCGTGGTTATCTCTGAGCGCTGGCAGTCGACAAAAAATTTCAGCGCCAGCAACCCGGCTGACGGTGGAGCTTCCAACTCTTTTACAAGGTCGTACCAAATGGAAGTCGGGAAGTAGAAAAATTTCTGATTATGTCCAACAGGCAGCCGTTGCCAGAGTTTGGTTGCCCGGTGCCACGGGTTATATCCTGAAACCACGATATTATTAGCTGGTGGTTTATCCCAAAGAGCCCCTTTGTATGAGGGTGAGATGACCCAAAGGTGAGTTGTGGAACCATAGTCCGCTGCGTTTTGCTGGTCGGTAATCACATTGTTGAAGCGTACAACCATATCAGCCTGATCAATAAGACGGCCGTTGCCGCGGCCCCGCTCGCTTGGTGCATTCCCGACGACGGCAACATACCTGGCAGCTTTCAGTGGTTCCCATTCGCTCAAGCTGTGCGTTTGCGAAACCAGTTGCGTAGCTCTCTGCCTGGTTGTCCTTAAATGCGAAACCAGCTTCAGATCAGCAGGTAGTGCTGCTAACAGCATCGGGTATCTGGTGATCGTGCGATGATCCTTTTCTACTGCCTCAATAGCCAGGCTGGTGGCCGCTTCAACCCTGCCTGCAGAGAGCAATATAGATGCTATATGGGTCTGCAGCGTACTGTTGTCTCGGTTACTTTGTGTATGAGCCCAGGCAGTAATGATATCCAGAAAGTCAGGCGTGGGCTCGGCCATGGACTGGTGAACCCGCAGGTACTGTAAACGGAAGAGGGGGTTATCCTGGCTGGCACGTCGCGAGCAACGTGCCAGCAAATCAGGAGTCCAATGGCCACGGGCAAACTGTTTGGAGTCGCGGTAGCATTGCAGTCTTTCGAAGAACACGGAAGGATTATAGCTTAAACTGGGGTATGGCCAACTATCAGGCAGCTGGCCATTCAATCGCTGCCTATTTGATCAAGGTATATATTTTTTTTGCCAGCGGATGTTCGCTATCCTGAAAAAATCGCTCGGGCGACTGCTTGAATTTGGTCAGCTTTCGACGGCTGTTGCTGACCCGCAATCTGATCTGCGAGGATAGTGATTGTGTATGCCACACCGGAGGCTGATCAATGATCGGCTCGGGTACCATGGGGTTTTTTATCAAGGATTCGGCATCCACCATAATTCCTGGCGCGATTTTACTGATGATGGTCGACAGAGACTCAAGCAATACCCTGCGATCGTTAGGCAGTGTGTGGCCCAGGTAGTGTGACTGGATCAGACGCTCCAGTTGTTGCTTTTGTTCATCAATGACTCCGATCAGGTCCGAACCATCGAGCAACGATTGGAATGCCGTATTGAGAGGTTCCACTCCGGTCTGTTTACTACGCCAGATATAAGCAGGTACTCCCAATCGTATGGAATCCACGTACAGAGAATTTCCCGCAAATAGTGCAACATCACATTTCGCCAGCACCGAGAACAGATCCCGATAGTCACCGCGTCGATGCGAGAAAACTTTGGTTTCAAGGCCGAGAGATTCCGTTATCGCGTTGGCAATTTGTTTTGCTCTCGGCTGGGTAGAAAGTGTGTCAGTGACTATCGTCAACGATGCCAGTTGTTCCATGTCGTGCAATAACAGGGCAATGGTTTCCTGGTCTTGCTTGCAAATTTGATCGGTATTTTCTCCTGAGCCGTAAGACAGGAAGACCAGAGCATGATCCCTTTTGACTTCATAGAACTCCTTGCCCAATCGGTAGGGTAAGGGTGCAAACTGCGAATAGTGCATGTCAGGTTCGACGTATTCACTGAGGCTGGCAGTTTGCTCTGCCATTCTTTTTGCCTCAATCACCTTTTCGGTTATCCATGCCTTGTCTTCCATATTACGACATTCGATGTCGATATCGTTTTGTGCAAAAGAGCCGGGATAGGTGGGTCTGATGATTATTGAAGCGCCTTTGTAATCGTAAAATTCTGCCTGCGTACACTTCTCACCACTGATTTCAATGACCAGATCGCTGCGGTCGTATAGAGAAATCAAGTCTGTGACGTTGAAATCCTGTATTGACTTGCCATTGAATATTTCACTGGCTGCGTTGCGTGAGAACTGCTCGGATTCGCTCGCTTCATAGGCGATTTCGCGTACCGAAAAATGCTGTTCGATATCGGCTTCAGAGAGCAGACCGCGCACCAGCTTTGCAATGCAATCCAGCTGGTGATCCAGTCGCGTTTCGCGCTGGTTGATACCCTCAACTGGCTTTGGATATAACAGTAATATCTTCATGATCGCTCGTGTTTGCAGATGCTTCGATAAAGTCGATAAAACGGGTAGCGCTGTTGGCTGCCATACAATGAGTGCGTACGTACTCGCTCAGCCTGGTTTGGCAGTGAAGGTAATATTCCGGGTCAGTGTAGCGTTCTATCTCCTTCTTCCATTCATCGTCGCTTGTGACAATGCTCAAACCATCAACATGGTGTTGAGAGATGTCCGGGATATTGCTGGTGATAACAGGGGTACCAAAGGCCGCCGACTCCAGGAATTTTATATGCGACTTGCAACGATTGAACGCTGTATCCGCCAACGGAGCGATAGTCACAAAGGAGTTGGCTATCACTTGCGGCAGAGAAAAATAGTCGATCCACGATCCGCGCTCAAGCTTTTGCTCCTCGAACAGAGTTTCGTCGATATCGAGGGCACCAATAATTCTGCAGCGCAGGTTATCTGATGAATTGACTTTTTCTGAAATAACCGATTGCACCAGTGCAAAATCCTGATCATGGCTTCTTGTTCCGGGCATGTAGGATATGTCGCTGCAACTCTGTGGTTTGATGACGTGTTTGTTGTACTCCAGCCAATAGGACGACAAACCGTTGGGCAGATGAAGGACGCTGGCATCAGGCACTACGGTTTGCACCTGCCATAAAAGTTCCTGAGTGGCGACTGTGACCTTGTCGAAACACTGTAGCGCTTTGCAGTGCCGGGTGAATACACTGCTAACGTGGTCCAGACCCGCCTGACGGTTTAACACGGCCGGTGATTCAGAGGCCAGCTCCGGGTTGAATACCAGATCATCGAAATCTGCAATCAGCATCGCGCCAGCATCGCGAGCACTGTCGATAACCGCTTCCAGATGTTTGTTTAACACCGGTCGCAGTACAACCACAGCATCGTAACGGGGGATGATTTCAGGGTCTATTTCACCGATAACCGCAACATCCGCTACGTGGCCCAATCGACTGAGCTCTTCCGCGTAGTTGTAACACCGATAGCGGGTTGAGCCATCCCGGTAGGGAGTCTTGGCAAAGCGCGTATTAGACAGATACAAAATGTTCATAAAATTATGCTTTCCGTACCACCTTCGGCAACTGACGAATGCTGTCGGTTACAACTGAAGGGCGGTGATTGCAATGCCTCTGTATTGTGCAAGTGGCAGGCCAGTTGGCCCGGATTTTTTACTCGTATCCGGCTTGCCCGGCCCGGATATTGCGCTCCAGTCAATAACCAACCCGGAAACATGCCAGACAAACAGTCATGGCAACCGACCAAGGTTTGCTGCAAGTGGCGTAATTCATGCAGAAACCTGCGTGTAATCTCGGCAAACTTAACCCATGGAGTTGCGGTGTCCACCCAAGCTGCACCAGTAAAAGAAACGGCTCGCAAGAACACGGTTGAATCCATCGTTACAGAGCTTATCGACATAAACTCGGAAATATTTGAGCTAAAAGAGGAACTGGTTGCCAAAGGAGTGCCCTATACGACACTGAATGCCTTGGTGGATCTGGCGAGAAACGAGAAGGAGCAGGATCTCTTCGAGTTGAAAAAAAGTGCATTAAGTGCGGCCAAATCCGAATACGGTGTCGGAGCGGTGACTTCTGAGTTGTTGGAAAACTACCTGGATAAGTTGGTGGAGCTTGAAGAAGATTTGGGCCAGGTCAGAAAACTGGCCAGAGCTAACGAGCTTGAACCTCAGGCTATCAACTTTCTGACCCAGGTCATCCGTCAAAACCCCGGAGACGGCGGCACACGGGTGGTGGGTAAAATTGTTGAATATGCGCGTGCATGCGGTATCACTGTATCCGGAGTGCAGCTGGTAGTCGATAACACCCCTGCCGAGCCCGAATCCGTGTTGCCCAAGATTGAGCTTCCCGAGCCCGAAAAAGGGGGCTGGAAGCAGTGGCGTCAGATCGCAACCGATGTTGCTATTGGTCTGTTAATGACGATCATTGCCTTGTCTTTACTCACGTAGCCGAGTCACAGTCGTTCAAAATGGCAAGCACAGCCCTCACATTTTCAAACGGTATTCGCTCGATCAGGCATTTGAGTGAATTTATCGGTGTGGATGCCGTACGTTCTCCGCGAGAGTTTGTGGCCGGCCGTGATGACGCCCTGTGTGTGATGACCTGGGGAAGGAAATCGTCCTCGGCGCAGGCATCGAAATGGGCTGAACAGCAACAAATACCGTTGTGGTATCTGGAAGATGGTTTTATCAGAAGCTCATCTGAACGTCCTCACTCACGCCTGACATACTCCATGATCGTGGATGACACCAGTGTCTATTATGATGCTACCAAACCCTGTCTGTTGGAAAATTTTCTGAATCTTGATGACCAAGAGTTTGAGCAATCGTTTGATGGCCAGATGCAGAGCTACATCGATGTTTGTCTTTCCAAACTGCTGTCCAACAATATTACCAAGTACAACTACTGTCGCGATTTTCAAGTACCCGCTGAGTGGGCAAATGACA
>CALFCE010000229.1 GCA_937951215.1 uncultured Granulosicoccaceae bacterium | reverse complement strand
GCGTGCAACGGCGACTACCCGGATGTCCGGCCTTCAATCCTCGCAATCACTGAATCCGGCAGCAGGTACTGTCAACCAGTTTACGACGGGGTCGACCCTGCTGCTCATGACAGTGGTCATCTGGGGCTTGCAATTTCCGGTCGCGAAGTCCGCATTCGCTGTCATCGATGCTTTTCATGCCGCTGTTTTCCGTTTTGGTGTTGCCGCCTTTGTACTGGTACTGGTGCTATTGATCTACGAAGGTATTCAGGCCTTGCGACCCGACAAGGCTACGTTGAACATGAGTGTGTATGGCGTGCTTGGTATGTGTGCCACTCCCTCTTTGATTTTTGGCGGGCTGATGTTCACTCGTCCTGAGATAGCCTCCATTATTGTGGCCACACAGCCCATCATGACTGTGGTGCTTCAACGATTCGCAGGTGGCGGTTACCCCGGCATACTGACGACAAGCTGCGTGGTTATTGCTTTTCTCGGCGTGGTGACAGCGGTGACACAATGGAAAGTGGACCTCGGGCTCGGGCATTTGGAACTGATGGGTGATTTGATGATTCTGGTCGGTGCGTTCTGCTGGGTGGTTTACACGATCGCCTTGAATCGATTCAGTCACTTCAGCACCCTGAAGGTCACCACCTGGCATATGCTGACCGGGTCCGTGGCTACTGTCTTTCTGGTATTTTTTCTGGTCTGGCTCGGACAAATAGAACACCCTGATGCACAGGCCTGGTACAGCGTCAGGCTCGAACTGATCTTTCTTGCATTCATCGGGGTGTTGGCAGCCATGGTGGGATGGAATGCGGGGGCAAGAATGTTGGGCCCCCTGAATGCGATGCTGTTTATCAACCTGATACCTGTGGTGACTTTTGCAGTCAGGTATTGGCAAGGCTACCGATTTGCGATACTCGAAATCCTGGGGGCCAGCATGGTCATCGGCGCTTTGCTGGCACAAAATCTGGTGCTACGGTACCGCTTGAAAAATCCACGTCCGACTCCGGTGTAAAGCATCCGTATCAACCACACGCCGCTATCCTCAAGAAAGGCAAGGCCTCTTATTCAATGACACCAGTCACCAGGGGATTGTACCTGATGCTGATTGCCACCTTGGCGTTGGCAACAATGCACGGTATCGTGCGCTATCTGTCTCAGGATTTACACCCCTTTGTCATTGTGTTTTTTCGAAATGTCTTTGGCCTGCTCGCCATCTTACCGCTGCTGGCAAGTCACGGACTCAAGACACTGCGCACACCCCAACACAAGCTGCATGTGCTACGAGCTGCAATGGGAATCTGCGCCATGCTATCCTGGTTCTATGCCCTTTCGCGTGTACCGATAACAAATGCGACCGCGTTAAGTTTCAGTGCTGCTATTTTTGCAAGCTTGTGCGCGTGGCTGTTTCTCGGCGAGATCATTCGGATCAGGCGATGGATGGCCATCGCCTGTGGCCTGATTGGGGTGCTGGTTGTACTGAGGCCAGGACTTGAAGGGTTTAACGCTTACTCTTTGCTGGTCGTCGCCTCTACCATTTCCTGGGGTGTCAGCATTACCATTGTCAAAAAACTTTCGGAAACCGACAGCGCTGTTTGCATTGTTGCCTGGATGGCGATTTCTCTGACTGTACTTTCTATTGTGCCAGCTATGATTTTCTGGCAACAACCTGACTGGCAGCAATTAGCGTGGCTTGCACTGGTGGGAATACTCGCCACCGGTGGACACCTGGCAATGACTCACGCACTCAAGCTGGCAGATACAGCGCTCGTCATGTCAGTCGATTTCTTTCGACTTATCTGGACAACCCTTATCGGGACACTGTTTTTCGCCGAACTACTGGACCTGTGGACCTTTGTCGGCGCGGCCATCATTTTTGCCAGTGCCTGGTATATTATCTTTCGCGAATCAAAAATTGGACTCAGGGGGTGACTGATACCGTGGTCGTTCCGCTGGGATCGGTTTGAATTTCGTTTATACAAACCGAGATTGAATCCAGGTTAGCGGAAATATTGGTGATATCACAGCGCTTATAGGTGCCAAAGCCTCTGAATCCCCCACCCGCTACAGGTTCCAGCGGGAACCTGAATACTTCCAGTTGCAAGTCTGCTACCAAGCCATCTGCGTCTCGGAGAAAGGTGCCAATGGAACAAAGATAATCGTCCGTGGGTGGTGAATAGGTGCAGATAAAAAACAAATCATCAATATCCACTTCAACAGAGTTGGCATTCTCAGGATCAAGATTGGCCGCGGAGAAACTGACCGAATCTTCAGCCCCACCAAACTCTGTCGAGTCCGACTGGAATCTTACGTTTCCAAATACCCGCGCAATCCCTGTCGTCCCATCCGGTGCTACCTCCCCACCAGCAAACTCGATATTAATCTCTTCAAGATTGCTCATGCCATCATTATTGTCATCAGGATAGGTGTAATCAGACTGACCCAAAGTGACGGTTTGATCGCTGTTTACATTGCTGATATTGCGGCCAGTGCTCGCAAGTATTACATTCGCATTTTGTTGAGGGCTAAAAACCGACCAGGTTATTTGTACTGTTGACGCCTGCCCTTCGGGGATTTCTATCTGCCCGCTCCAGGACGGTCCACCCGGGTTAAACGTCATGTTCACAGGTGTGCCATTGCTGGTGACGGTCAACACCAGCTGCGACGGGCTAATCATGCGACTTTCGAGCAAAGTATGGGGTGCTGTCAAAGCAAACCCGGGAGCTGAGGCCGGTACAGAATTCGAGACGGCCTGCGACAACGTGTTCTGCCAGGAATCGTTCTCGTCCAGAATGCCCGAGCTGGGAAAACCAGAGTCGGGGGAGAAACTGCTGTTTCCGCCTGTGTCGCAACCTGCCAGTAACAACAGACTCGAAAAGACAATACCCGGTGTGCTTGACAACTTGTTGGATAGATCGATCATCGCTTTCTCTGATTTTGTTTGTGGTGAGACCATTACTGATGCAACCAACTTGAGCTGGATTCCGCCCCAGCTCCGTTGAACATTAAGGTGTTACTGTCACGGTGGTGGTGCCGCTTGGATCGTCCACAATGTCGGTTACGCAAGTGGTGATCAAATCAGGGTTGGTAGCAGCATTGGCAATAACACATCTCTTGTAAGTACCAAAACCCCGGAAGCCCCCACCGGCTTCAGGCTGCAGTGGAAATCTGTAGACTTGTAAATTCAAATCTGCAAGCACTCCAGTGACATCTGCAACCGCTACACCAATCGAACAGATGTATTCGTCAGCAGCCACTGCATAGGTACAAAGGGAAAAATTGTCGAAATTAGTCACGTTAACGGTGTTGGGG
>CALFCE010000228.1 GCA_937951215.1 uncultured Granulosicoccaceae bacterium | reverse complement strand
TCTGGCTCTGGCTCAGGTTCTGGTTCAGGCGCTGGTTCTGGTTCAGGTTCTGGTTCAGGCGCTGGTTGTGGTTCTGGTTCTGGTTCAGGCGCTGGTTCTGGTTCTGGTTCAGGCGCTGGTTCTGGTTCAGGCGCTGGTTCTGGCTCGGGTATCGAAGCTGCTTCAGCGACGGGTTCAGTTTCTTCCAGTGTTGTTTTAGAAGAATTGGCTGCAGGCTCAGAGTTGGCAGTCGCCAGGGTTTCCGCATCGACGAAGGCGGCAGCCAGCGCCTCTTTGTCTGACTCTGTCTGATTTACTTGCTGCTCCTCCGATTCAGCACTCCCGGCAGTACCCGGCTCAGTTACGTTCAGGGTAATCGGGTAAACCGCAGACAGGCTTGGGTCAGTAGCGTCAGCCACCGTTACCTGAATGGTGGTTGCTCCTATATCGGCGAGTTCGGGGATCCACATCAGAGTGCGGGAACCATCGAGGTTACGGAGCATGACTGCATCCGCTGGCAGGTTTTCCGCAGTGATCACTGCAGGTGGGGAGCCTTCGCCATCAGCGCGAATCACCAACGAGAACAATTCACCCGCGACCAGCTGCTGTTCACTTAGTGCCTGCTCGTCGGAGGCGATGACAGCTGTCAGAGAGCAGCAATACAACAAACACAATGTAGCGGCTTTTCTAAGAGCCTTTATTGTAGCTTGGGATGGCACTCGTTCGGCGCTTTCCAATGGGACACCGGGACAGTATAAATCATTCGGGCAGGTCGATCAGGGCCTGTTGAGCTGTTGTGGAGCGTTTGCCTGCGGTAAAGCTGCAACAATGTGCACTCTGGGGGATTCGCCGCCGTTAAGTGCTGTGTGATATCCCCGTGTGTCGGTAAAGTAAACCGACCCGTCAGCAGGCAAATGGGTAACGTGGTGATTAACAATAAACAACGAACCGGGGTTTGAGATGATCGGAATATGCAGTCTGGGTTCAGGGTCCCGATGCCAGGAATTGCAGTTGTACAAGCCCTTTGACAGCACTCTCATGCGCCCAATGTCAAAACGTTTTGTCAGTTCCAGATGCACATGCTCAAAGTAGGTTCCTGAAAACCGGGGAACCAGCTCGGAATAGTTGAATTCATCAACCCAATCTTCTCTCTGTACTTCTTGATAGCTATCATCAACGCGGGTGAAAAACAGGCCCGATAAATCGTTGGCTGTTTCAACTTCAGCGCCGGGACGACGCGTTAACGACAATGCACCAAAGCCGCTCTCGTCCAGTTGTAATCCGTTCTCGGCAATCGCAGTCGTCAATGCATCGCGTAATTTGTCGATGTCGAAGGTAAGCTGCAGTTTTTGTATACCGGGTCCAGCAACAAAACCTGCAACCGAATCGGTAGCCGGATGATCAGCCAGCCAGTGTTCCATCATTTTTTGATCATTCTTGATTTGCTGCTGGGTGTCAGCCACGGCGGTTTCCTTGAAGTTGTCTTTAAAGATGCCCCGGATGTTGTGCGTGTGGTTGCCGGGTATCAGATTAAACCGGTTCGTTGAGCGAACCAGAACAAACCGATAGCGCCAATGATGACGGATGCCGGTGTGCTGAAACGAGGTTTGTACCACGGTTTGTCCCGGTGCCAATATCCGATAAGCAGCAGGCAAACTGCAACCACGGTAATTTGCCCCAGTTCAACCCCGAGGTTAAACCCCAAAAGCGCCGGCAGGAAAGTGGCAGGGCTCAATCCCACCTCGGCCAGCACAGACGCGAACCCCAGGCCATGTAGCAATCCGAACAGAAAAACCCAAAGAATGCGCCAGCGTCGCAAATTGCTGGTCAGTATGTTTTCTATACACACCACAACAATTGAGAGTGCGATCAGTGGTTCGACAACAGCTGCCGGGAAACTGATAATGCCGAGTGTGCTGAGCACCAGAGTTATTGAGTGGGCCACGGTAAAAGCCGCCGTTTGTAACAATAGGGGTCTAAGGTGTGGTGATAATAAAAACAGGCCAACAATAAACAGTATGTGATCCAGTCCTTTTGGCAAGATATGCTCGAAGCCTGAAAGCGTGTAATTTTTAATGGTCGTCAGGAACGATGTTGTGGTGACTTGCCCCAGCTGGATCATTTCGCTGCGCTGGCCTGCTGCCAACAGCGCGGCATAGTCCAGCTCCTCTGAACGGGAGGTAGTTCTGACAATCATTTCTCCGAAGGCTTTGTCAGATTGCCAGCTGAACCCGCTTTCTGTGGCCAGGAATTCGAAAGTCATGGTTACCACGCTGTTGCGTGCCAGTTCGAGATCGGGTTGGGGACTGGTCTCCAGTTTGGCAATGGAGACAGGAACGCGGCGTCCGCTATCACTCAGCAGAGTAATTCCGCCAATAAAGGTGTTTCTGAACAATTCAAATTCTGCTGCCAGTTGTTCTGTCGTCAACGCGCGCAGGCTTTGGTAGCGATCACTATTGGGCGAATCATCGGTGTTATCGTGATCAGAACCGATCCCGGCGATCAGGCTTTCGAGATTTACCTGGGCCATGGCCTTACCTGTGTAGCTCCCACCAGAGGCAGTCTGACCAAGCTCTATCTCGACGATTGAAGGGCGCAGCTCATGAGCCAGAATCGGCAGGGTAAGTGCGGTTAGTAGCAGCAGTAATATCACCAAGATGGTGAGGCGGAACGGGTTACGGGTTTTGGTGTGGTTTACTGTGTTAGGCTGTTTGACACGATGCAAACGGTTCGAGGATAACTGCGCCATGAAGATGTCACTGGCGAAAAAGCCAAGCCATTGTTGCCAATCTCTTAATGGGTTCTTGCTTTTGCTGAACAACAACGATGCCTCTGCGGGTTGTCGACGTTTGCTGTCAGGCTTGTGTCTTTCAAGAATTCGGGGATGGCTGTTACTGTTGTTATTCAGTGGCATGGTCGCTTCGGTTGACGCCCATGAGCTCTGGCTGGAGCCAGTCGATTTTACAGTCAGTCCGTCGGCGCAGATTTTGGCCGATATCCGTAATGGAGAGAATTTTAAAGGAATCAATTTACCGTTTATACCCACTCAGATCGATAAATTTACCATTACCGGGGCTGCGGGTGAAGTGAATGTGCAGGGGCGGCTTGGCGATATACCTGCAGTGCGCCAAAACCCGGATGAACACGGGCTGTCGATCATAGCCTACCAGTCTCAAAAGCAGACTCTGCGCTACCCCAAGTTCGAGAAATTCGAGTCATTTGCCAAAAAAGAGGGTATCGAGTTTATCTTGTTGCAACATGCAGAGTCGAATCTGCCGCGCAGTCATATCGTGGAGGTCTTTTTCCGCTACGCCAAATCACTGGTGTGGGTTGCGGATAACGGCATCGGCAACACCGTTGCAGCAGGTGCCGGGAACACATTTTCGGATCGGGTGCTTGGCATGCCACTCGAACTGGTGGTTGAGGATAACCCCTATTTGCAATCAGATTCTGCGTTGACGGTAACCCTGTTCTGGCAAGGAGAATTTCTGTCGAATGCGCAGATCTCTGTATTTGAGAAATCATCGGGGTTGCTCACTCGCGTCAGAACCGATGGCAATGGACAAATAAGCCTGCCCCGTGAATCCGGTATCTACCTGTTAAATGCCGTTCATGCTGTGCGGCCCAATGAGAAGCTGGTGCTTGATACCGGAGCGGTCTGGCAAACGCTGTGGGCATCAAGCACGTTTGAGATCCCGTGACGCCACAGGTGTAGACTTGCCGGGGGGTAGACTTGGCACTTGTTATCCGGGGCCTGTTATTATCCGGGGCAGATCGTAACGCTGGAGTGACTGACATTGGACCGAAAAGCCGTAATCGAGGAGTTGGCCCCGGGTGGAGTCTTGAGGGCCGGTATCAATATGTCCAACTTCTTGCTGGTTACTGGCCGTGGTGAGGCCGGTGAGCCGCAGGGTGTGTCGCCGGATATGGCTGCTGCGATTGCCGATGATCTGGGGCTCAAGCTCGAGCTGGTACCGTTCGATGGCCCGGGAGATGTTGCTGATGCTGCAGCTACCGATGGTTGGGACATCGCCAATATTGCCGCCGAGGCAGAGCGTGCAAAAACGATTACCTTTAGCTCTGCCTATTGCGAGATTCAGGCGACATACCTGACGCCACCAGATTCTGTGATTACCCGGTTCGCCGATGTTGATCAGCCCGGAGTTCGTATTTGCGTCAAGGAGCGCAGCGCCTACGATTTGTGGCTGACGGCCAATTTACAGCATGCCAGTCTGGTCAGAGTCGGCACTATTGATGAATCGTTCACGACTTTTCGTGATGAAAAACTTGATGTGTTGGCAGGCTTGCGGCCAGCCCTGCTGAAACAGCAACGGGAATTGTCGGGATCTCGTATTTTCGACGACAGTTTTACCGCAGTGCAGCAATCCATTGGTTGTAAAAAGGGACTGCCTCTGGCAGCTCGTTACTTGCAGGATTTCGTTCACAACAGCTTGTCCGGCGGTCTGGTAGAGAGCCTGATTGAACGGCATGGTGTGGTGGGTAAATTATCTGCCGCTCCTATGCCAGCAAGCAGCAATTCCAATGAGTAGCGCCGCTCAAATAGCTTGCCGAAATGTGTGGAAGGTATTTGGCGCTGATCCTCGTGGTTTCCTCGAAAAACACAACTTTGCACCGACGCACGAGAACCTGTTGCAAGAAGGCTATATTGGAGCCGTGCAAGATGTGTCCTTTGAAGTCAACGCCGGTGAAATTCTGATAGTCATGGGTTTGTCCGGCTCGGGCAAATCAACCTTGATCAGATGCATCACGCGTCTTAATGATCCCACCAGCGGCGAAATTGACTTTGAGGGTAACAATATACTGAAAGCCGGTACACGCGAGTTGATCAAATTACGCCGGCATAAAATCGGTATGGTTTTTCAGAACTTCGGGTTATTGCCACACAGAACTGTGTTGTCCAATGTTGCATTTCCACTGGAAGTGCAAGGGCAGGGCAAGGACGAACGAAATCGCCGTGCCCGGGAAATGATTGAGCTGGTGGGTCTGGCAGGGCGCGAAGATCACTATCCGCGAGAACTTTCCGGTGGACAACAGCAGCGCGTTGGCATCGCGAGGTCGTTGGCAGTAGAACCCGATGTATGGTTTCTCGACGAGCCGTTTTCGGCACTGGATCCATTAATCAGGGCTGAGATGCAGGACGAATTTATCAGGCTGCAGCAATTGCTGCAGAAGACCATTGTTTTCATTACGCATGACTTTGAAGAAGCCACTCGTCTGGCTGATCGGATTGGGATTATGAAAGACGGGCGTCTGGTGCAACTTTCCACACCGGAAGATATGGTGCTGAATCCGGCCGACGAGTATGTTGCCAACTTTGCTCGCAACGCCCCCCGTGACCGTATCGTCTCTGCTGGTGCGGTTATGCAACCCCTCGGCCGGGAAACCAACATGGATCGGGCAGTACAAGTGTCGGATAAAATCGGTGCCATTGCCGAGTTGGTGCTCAGCAGTGATGTGCCGATAGCGGTCTGCGATGATAAAAAGCAGCCGGTAGGCCAATTGACACGTTCCAATTTGACTCAAGCGTTGTTCGGGAAATCCTAATGAACGAAGACAAGCCAGCCACCCAACACCAGGATCACTCTCATCATGAACACCATCATGATCATGACCATTCTCATCTCGATGAAACGGCACTGCGGGTACGTGCGCTGGAAACCCTGCTACTCGACAAGGGTTATGTCGATGCGGATGCACTCGATAAACTGATCGAAAATTGTGAGACAAAAATTGGCCCGCGTAATGGGGCTCAGGTGATTGCCAGAGCGTGGATGGATACTTCGTTTCGACAATGGTTGTTGGACGATGCGACGGCTGCAATTGCTTCAATGGGGTTCAGTGGTCGGCAAGGTGAACACATGGTGGTGCTTGAGAATACAGATGAGGTGCACAATATGGTGGTTTGTACCCTCTGCTCCTGTTATCCGTGGCCGGTGCTGGGCTTGCCTCCAAGCTGGTACAAATCTGCCCCCTACCGGTCAAGAGCTGTCAGTGAGCCTCAGCAGGTGTTGGCAGAATTTGGGGTGAGTTTGCCGGAAGGACAGCAAATTCATGTCTGGGATTCCACCGCCGAAGTGCGTTACCTGGTGCTGCCGCAAAGACCTGCCGCTACCGAATCTCTGGACGAGCGTCAGCTGGCGCAACTGGTGACACGCGATTCGATGATCGGTACGGGTTTACCGTTATCACCTGATCAAGTTGACTTGAACGATAGCCCTGAGCATGCATCATGAATGGTGTTCATGATATGGGTGGCATGAGCTGTCATGGCCCGGTCGAGGTGGAAGAAAACGAGCCGATCTTTCACAGTGACTGGGAACGTCGTGTGTTGGGTCTGGTGCTGGCTGCCGGTGCAACCGGACAGTGGAATCTGGATATCTCCAGGTATGCCCGTGAGTCTCTGCCCCCGTCCCAGTACTTGAGTATCGGCTATTACAGAATCTGGTTGCTGGGGCTGGAAAAATTGCTGTTACAAAGCGGCATGATCAGTGAGGAGGAGCTTGCCAGTGGCCGGATGGAGGTAAAACCCATTGAGGTTAATCGAGTTCTGCAGGCGGCCGATGTTGACGCAGCGCTCGCTGCGGGGTCTCCGGTTACCCGCGAACCCGCGCTTCCAGCGCAGTTCGCCAGCGGTCAATCAGTAAGGGTAAAAAACTACCAGCCGACGACGCACACCAGATTACCCGCGTATATCCGGGGGCACATCGGGAAAATAGTTCGTGTTCACGGCTGTCACGTGTTTCCCGATTCTCATGCGCTGGGATTGGGAGAGGACCCTCGATGGCTCTATTGTGTTCGTTTTGATGCGGACGAACTCTGGGGTGAGCGGGCTGAGTCCGCAAACGGTGCGATACATGTCGATTGCTGGGAGCCCTATCTGCAACCGGTGAACAGCTAACGTGAGCAAAAAACAACAACAAAACGGTGCTGAACAATCCCCCAGGCTCTCTGATGCTATTGTCAAAGTCATTAATCGAACAGTGCAAGAGGGAGTTAACGGTGGGATTGTCGATACGACTGAGGACGCCGCTGACAGCAAACTGAACATGCCGCTGGATGATGAGGGGCCAGTGTTTGCCGAACCCTGGCAGGCGCAGGTGTTTGCCATGACCTTGCAATTGCATGAGCAGGGGTTGTTCGAATGGAACGAGTGGGCTGCCATGCTCGCCCGAAAAATTCGCGAGGCGCAGCAAGCAGGCGATCCTGATCTGGGTAACACCTATTACAATCACTGGCTGGCCGCACTGGAGCAGATCCTGGTGGAAAAGGAGCTGGCAACTCGGCCGCAACTTGAGTCACTGCGTGACAGGTGGGATCAAGCTGCCCGTGCAACACCGCACGGGCAACCGATTGAGTTAAGCCCGGATCAGTCGAATTCAGAAAGTTGAATCCCCTTGGCTTCCAGTCAGGGCAACGCTCGATGCAAAAGGCGGGGTACCAGCCGAATCATTCGGCCGTGATAATCCCTTTGCGGCGTAGCTCCGATATGACTTTCTCGGCAGCCTGCTCGGCAGACAAAGCCGAGGTATCCACCAGTATTTCAGGTGACTCGGGTGCCTCGTAAGGTGAATCGATGCCGGTGAAGTTTTTCAAATCACCACGGCGTGCTTTTTTGTAAAGCCCCTTGGGGTCTCGCTCTTCAGCCACGGCCAGTGGTGTCTCGACATAGACTTCCATAAATTCACCGCTCTCGACCAGGCTGCGTGCCATCTGTCGTTCGGCTCGAAACGGAGAAATAAAGGCGGTCAGTACAATCAATCCCCCGTCAACCATAAGACGTGCAACCTCGCCAATACGGCGGATGTTCTCCACCCGATCCGCATCGGTAAATCCGAGATCCTTGTTTAATCCGTGGCGCACATTGTCGCCGTCCAGCAAGTAGGTATGTCTACCGAGCGCGCTGAGTTTCTTTTCAACAATATTGGCCACAGTGGATTTGCCAGCGCCAGACAAACCGGTGAACCACAAGACGCAGGCCTTCTGGTTCTTCAGCTCCGAGCGCATTTTCTTGTCAACATCGACGGCTTGCATATGAATATTGTCAGAGCGCCGCAGTGCAAAGTTAAGCATGCCTGCACCGACTGTTGCATTGGACATCCTGTCAATCAGAATGAAGCTTCCCATCTGACGGTTTTCATTGTATGGATCGAATGCGATCTGCTGATCTGTGCTGATATTGCACACTCCAATGCGATTCACTTCCAGCTGCTTGGCTGCTGTGTGAGCCAGCGTCTCCACATCAACTTCGTGTTTGATATCGGTAATGGTTGCGTTGACCGTTTGCGTCCCGATTTTCAAGCTGTAGGTTCTGCCGGCGAGCAATGGGTCTTCGTGCATCCAGACAATATTGGTTTCGAATTGATCGGCAGAGCTTGCTGGCTGTTCGGTAGTGGATATGACATCGCCGCGTGAAATATCAATCTGGTCTGCGAGCGTCAGTGTGATTGAATCTCCTGCATGTGCAGATTCCAGATCGCCATCCATGGTAACGATACGCTCAACGGTACTGGAAGCTCCCGACGGCTGAACCCGCACAGCCTGTCCACGCTCAATGGTGCCGCTGACGATGGTACCTGCAAAGCCACGAAAATCAGGGTTCGGTCTGTTTACCCACTGAACCGGCATCCGAAAGGGTTTTTCCCGGTTTGCCAGGCTGTCAACTTTGACTGTTTCCAGAAAGGACAGAAGAGTGGGGCCGTGATACCACGGCATGTTATTGCTGGGCGTGGTGACGTTGTCCCCGAGCAATGCCGAGACCGGGATGGCGGTAAAGCTCTGCAGATCAGTTTCGGTCGCGAGATTATTGTATTGATCAACGATCTCTCTGAATCGGGATTCTTCAAAACCCGCCAGATCCATTTTGTTGATGGCCAGTATCACATTGCGAATGCCCATCATCGACACGATATGCATATGCCGTAACGTCTGTGGCAAAAATCCTGTGCGGGCATCCACGAGTATGATGGCTGCATCGACTTCCGATGCACCGGAAACCATGTTGCAGGTGTACTGCTCATGGCCGGGAGCATCTGCCACGATAAATTTACGTTGTTCGGTTTCAAAGTACTGGAAGGCTACATCGATGGTGATACCTTGTTCGCGTTCGGCGCTCAAGCCGTCAACCAGCAGTGCGAAGTCTGTAGCGCCTGCTTGCGTGCCGAATTTTTTCGAATCACGCTCGACGGCGGCGAGTTGATCTTCAAAAATGACATTGGATTCAAACAACAGTCGACCAATCAGCGTGCTCTTGCCGTCATCCACGCTGCCGCAGGTTATGATGCGCAACAGGTCTTTGTCTGTTTGCCCGTCAAGATAGATTGTTGGATCAACTTGCTTTAAATCTATTACATTGGCTGAAGCTGCCATTAGAAGTATCCCTCTTGTTTTTTCTTTTCCATTGACGAGTGAGCGTCGTGATCGATTAGTCGGCCGCTACGTTCCGATGTTGTGGTTATCAATGTTTCAGCGACGATCTCGGAGACGCTTGCAGCTGTTGATTCAAAGGCTGCCGTTAATGGGTAACAACCCAGCGTTCTGAAACGTATAGAGCGCATCACAGGTACTTCGCCATCACGTAATGTCAGTCGATCATCGTCCATCATGATTAGCGAACCATCTCGCTCGACGACGGGTCTGTCAGCTGCGAAGTAGAGTGGTGAAATTTCGATTTGTTCGCGATGTATGTAATTCCAGATGTCCAGTTCAGTCCAGTTTGATAATGGAAATGCCCGAATACTCTCACCGGCATGCACGCGTGTGTTGTAGAGGTTCCAGATTTCCGGTCTCTGGGCTTTCGGATTCCAGCGATGATTGACGCTGCGAAACGAAAACACTCGCTCTTTGGACCGTGATTTCTCTTCATCGCGTCGTGCACCGCCAATGGCGATATCAAATCCGTGCTTGTCGAGAGCCTGTTTCAGGGCTTCGGTTTTCATCAAGTCGGTATACAGTGCGGTGCCATGACTGAAGGGGTTGACGTTTTTTTCAACACCTTCCTGGTTAGTCTGTACCATCAGTTCCAGATCGTGCTTTTTTATAATCTTGTCCCGGTGTTCATACATTGCCTTGAATTCCCATTTGGTGTCGATGTGCAATAAGGGAAACGGCGGTTTGGCCGGATAGAAAGCTTTCAGTGCGAGATGTAACATGACGGCACTGTCTTTGCCGCTGGAAAATAGCATGACCGGGTTGTTGGCTTCAGCCACCACCTCTCGCATAATGTGAATGCTTTCAGATTCCAGGGCGTTCAAATGGGAATGACCGCGAGCTGCCTGCTGCGATGATTCAGATTCCGGGGATTGCATCAAGTGTGTGTCCTTGGTTTTACGAGCGTCGTACGACGCACTTTCGGTAGTTGTTTGTTGGTTTGGGTCAATCTTGCCTTCGACATCGTTTGTTCGCGATTCTTTGTTGCCTGTTTCGCCAGTTTTCGTTTTTTTGCTTCTCTTGTTTTTGGCTATGCCAGCCTGTTGACCCGGATCGTGGATGTAACCAGGGCCGTGGATGTAATGTGTGTTGTTTTCATCCAACCAGGCAAGCAATGCGGGTTGAGCGTTAATATCGATACCGCAGAAGACCATGCCAAGGCCTTTTCCCTTGTTCTCGGTGTGGCTGCCTTCGGTGCTGGAACTGTCGCCATCATCTGCAGTCTTCAGTTGCTGCAAACGCTGAAAAAAATCCAGATAATCATCTACCCTCGGCGCCTGTGACAACGTTATCCAGTACAGTGATCCGCGGGGTGTTTGAGCAAACAACAAGGTTCTATTACCTGGGGTGCGGGTACCTGTGGTGTGGGTAATTTTTTTACTACTGATCCAAAAAAGACCTTTCTGCTCTCGCCGCGCGAGGCGGACTGCTGGTTGATAGTGTTCGCTCCACCAGGTTTTGACCCCTTCTGTGGATGCGTTACGAGCCGCATGATGAAGGTTGTCAGCTGAAATGCCCCATTGTTCGCAATAACGTGTTACCGCACGTAATGTCAGTTCAGTTCCCTTGGACTGTTTGAGCCAGGTTCGCACCGCTGTGTAGCTCATTAAACTGTGGCCATTGCCCAGCTGCTGAGGTTTGAGGTTCAGCAGTTCTGCACTGATTGAGGCCTGCAGCCCGGGACTGAGTTTGCCATGCCCTGGAAGTCGGCCTGCCGGCCTGACATTAACCGCTTCCCAGCCACCTTTCTGGAATGCTTTGTGCGCATTGATAATCGTGGGTTGACTCAAATCGACCGCGGCGCTGATATCGGCCAACTTCATTCCTTCGAGCTTGAGCTTCACTGCCTGCCGGCGTCTGTCATTGAGAGTTGAAGTGGGGCTCATGCCAGTCCTGCTCTGCTGTCAGACGCGGGCATTGACTCCGAGCTTCGCGCATTCAGCTGTGGAATTTTGGTCGGGCTTTTATTCATGCTAATGGTAGCGACAGGATTGACGTTTTTTCCAGTAATATTATCATATAATTAATATTTAACAGGCATTATGCCAATTTTGCTTGTGTTTTTATAACACACTGTATTTAAAGAAAAATATATATATTTTGTGATTTTTATTTCCCGTAAATCGCAATTTATAGGCTATATTAAATATTTAAACGTCAATAAATAACAGATCCTTTATGACGCCGTGCACCGGTTTTGTCATGGCGGTTTAGACAGGGCCCTGACGTAATCTAACGCCGCTTTTTTATGCAAATAGCGCGTGTTTATCCGGTAAAACGGTTGAAACAGGCCGTTTTTGATATGACATGAGGGGTCAGACGGTGTATTCTGCGCACGATCAAAGCAGGGTGGGCCAGATTCCCGGACGCATGACACGCAAGGTTTATATCAAGACACACGGATGCCAGATGAACGAATACGATTCAGCAAAAATGCTGGACGTGCTGGCAGAAGATACCCCCACCACTCTCACTGATGACCCGTCTGAAGCCGATGTGCTGCTGCTGAACACCTGCTCCATCCGTGAGAAGGCTCAGGAGAAAGTATTTTCGGAGCTGGGACGCTGGAAGCCCCTGAAAGATGCCCGCAAGGACGTTGTGATTGGCGTGGCCGGTTGCGTGGCCAGTCAGGAAGGCGAGGCAATACAACAACGTGCGCCCTATGTCGACCTGGTGTTCGGGCCTCAGACCCTGCACCGATTGCCTGCAATGCTGCGTGAGCACAACGTCAATGGTCAGCCCCAGGTTGATATCTCGTTTCCTGAGATCGAAAAATTCGATTGTCTGCCAGAGCCGAGAGCAGAAGGGCCTACAGCGTTTGTTTCAATCATCGAGGGGTGTTCGAAATACTGCAGCTTTTGCGTGGTTCCTTACACACGTGGTGAGGAAATCAGCAGACCGCTGGACGATGTTGTTGCGGAGGTCGTGTCGCTGGCTGAGCAGGGAGTCCGGGAAATCCATTTGCTGGGACAGAACGTTAATGCCTATCGTGGGCCGATGCATGATGGTGGTCTGGCTGATCTGGCGTTATTGATCCAGTATGTTGCAGCTGTCGATGGCGTGGAACGGATCCGTTTCACCACGTCTCATCCGGTAGAATTTAATGATTCCCTGATCGATGCCTTCGCCACGGTACCCGAACTGGTGAGTTTTTTGCACCTACCCGTGCAAAGCGGTTCAGATCGAGTTCTGGCGGCGATGAAACGAGGCCACACCACTCTGGAATACAAATCCAAAATCCGAAAATTACTCAAGGTCAGGCCAGACTTGTGCCTGTCCTCTGATTTCATTGTGGGTTTCCCCGGAGAAACCGAGCAGGACTTCGAGCAGACCATGTCCTTGATTGAGGAGCTGGGTTTCGATCATTCCTTTAGTTTCATTTTTAGCGCGAGACCCGGAACGCCTGCAGCGAGTCTGGAAGACGACACTCCGATGCAAGTCAAGAAGGAAAGGCTGGCACGCTTGCAGCGCACTATCAATAAACAGGCCGCCGTCATCAGTCAAGCCATGGTCGGATCCATGCAAAAGATTCTGGTTGAGGGCCCATCGCGTAAAAACCCGCAGGAACTTTGTGGGCGAACAGAAAATAACAGAGTTGTTAATTTTGCCGTTGTTCCTGAATTGCTCGATAGCCTGCCGGGACAGCTGGTTGATGTGTCTATTACAGAAGCCTTGCCAAACTCTCTGAGGGGTGAGCTGATAAACACTGAATTTACCGTGACTTCTGCACAAAAGAGCTCACCTGCACCCGTTGCAGGTTCGTGACCTTAACAGGTTACATTACCCCTCGTATGCAATCCCGTCTCAGCCTTCATGCCTGACATCGAATTTCGGCTAGCGCCGTCAGACAATGATCGACTTGCCAATTTGTGCGGCAAGTTCAATGAGCATCTAAAACAGATCGAGTCGAGGCTTGGTGTGGTTGTATCCAACCGCGGGGACCAGTTTATGGTCTCGGGAAAATCCCCCGGCATAGAGCATGCGAAAAGGGTTCTTGCTCATTTATACGAGGCGACAGCGCTTGAGTCGCTGTCCCCCGATCGTGTACACCTTTACCTGCAGGAGGCCGGGTTGCAACAACTTCAACAATCTGTGGACGATACCAAACCTGTTGTTATCTCCACCCGACGATCGACCATACAGTGTCGCGGTGAGCGCCAGGCCAGCTATGTCAGAAGTATCCAGAACCGTGACCTCACTTTTGGTATCGGGCCTGCGGGTACCGGAAAAACCTATCTTGCCGTGGCCGCTGCTGTTGAGGCTCTTGAGGCTGAATCCGTGCAGCGCCTGGTGCTGGTCCGGCCGGCAGTTGAAGCAGGCGAAAGATTGGGCTTTTTGCCAGGCGATATGATGCAGAAAGTGGATCCTTACCTGCGTCCTATCTACGATGCCTTGTACGAGTTTATGGGTATCGAACGTGTGGGAAAGCTGGTCGAGCGTAACGTGATAGAGATTGCACCTCTGGCCTACATGCGCGGCAGAACGCTGAATCATTCCTGTGTCATTATGGATGAAGCCCAGAACACGACTGTTGAACAGATGAAAATGTTCCTGACGCGTATCGGATTTGGCTCAATGGCCATTGTTACAGGCGATGTAACGCAGATCGATCTGCCAAAAAATACCTACTCTGGTTTGAAGCATGTTCAACAGGTTTTGAAAGATGTAGAGGGCGTTGGGTTTTGTCAGTTTCGGGCGGTCGATGTTGTGCGTCATCCTCTCGTGCAGAGAATTGTTACAGCCTACAACGAAGCCGAGAACCCGCATTCAGCCCGAGCTGAAGAGCGTGGAATTCACAATGCCGATGTACCAGATTCCGGTAGTGATCGTTAAGCGATGACCACTCACCACATAGATGTAGTCTTTGAAAGCACTTGTACTGACTTGCCGGAAGAGACTGCTATTCAACGCTGGGCCCATGCGGCGTTGCAGGCGCAGTCAGGTTCACTTGCGATAAAAGTGATTGATGAGACTGAAATGACGCAAATCAATCATCGTTTTGCGGGAAAGAACAAAGCCACCAATGTGCTTTCGTTTCCTTGTGATGATGAACTGACGATGATCGAAGAGAGCCTCGGGGATATTGCCATCTGTGCGCCTGTTGTTCAGCGCGAGGCTCAAGAGCAGGGGAAAGAGTCTGCTGCGCACTGGGCCCATATGACGGTACATGGGGTGCTGCATCTGCGCGGTTATGATCATGTATCAGTTGCCGACGCTGAAGAGATGGAGGGTCTTGAGGTGGTTATTCTGTCGCAGTTGGGTTTTCCTGACCCCTACCAATCAGGGATGCCCGGACAATCTGATACCGCCATAACGCAAGGAGCCGTTAATGAGTGATGATAACGGTGAGGGGAATAGTCGGTCCCTGATGGATCGTATTGTTCACGCGATTGGAGGTGAACCGAAAGATCAGGCAGAAATGCTTGAGCTGCTTAGAGACGCTCAAGCGCGTGGTATTTTCGATGCCAATACCTTGCAGATGATTGAAGGTGTTTTTCAGGTCGTCGATATGCGGGTGCGGGATATCATGATCCCGCGAGCTCAGATGGTTGTGATAGAGCGCGATGCCGATCTCAAGGCATTATTACCGGTCATTATCGAATCAGGTCACTCTCGCTTTCCGGTCATTGATGAAGATAAAGATGATGTGGTCGGGGTACTGTTGGCCAAAGATGTTCTCAGATTCACCAGCGAGTTGGAGGGCAATCGGTTTGAGATGGCCAATGTCATCAGAACGGCAGTTTTTACGCCGGAAAGCAAACGCCTGAATGTGTTGCTGCAGGAGTTTCGAACCAATCGCAATCACATGGCGATTGTGTTTGACGAGTATGGCGGGGTTGCAGGTTTGGTCACCATTGAAGATGTGCTGGAACAGATCGTGGGAAAGATTGATGATGAGCACGATGCCGATGAAGACCAGAACATCAGGAAACATGGCGAAGGGCGGTTTTCCGTTCGCGCACTCACCCCCATTGAAGAATTCAACAGTGCCCTCGGTGCGAATTTCAGCGACGATGAATTTGACACCATCGGGGGGCTGGTAATGAAGGACCTCGGGCATATGCCCAAGCCAGGTGAGAGTATTGAAATCATGGGTTTCATGTTCAAAATACTGGCTGCCGATTCACGCAGAATCCATTTGATTCAGGTCATGACATCGGCTCAAGATGCCGCTGCTGCTTCCGACTGATTCTTGGGCCTCCGGAGAATTCGATCATGCGTTGGTTGTTGGCACTCATCGCCGGGACTGCTATCCCGTTTTCCTTTGCGCCGTTTGATCTCTGGCAATTAGCCTTTGTCGGTAGCGGTTGTCTGTTCGCATTGATCTATGATCAAGCGCCAGCTCGTGCCTGGCGCCTTGGTTGGGTTTTCGCATTGCCGTATTTTGCCATCGGCGTGCACTGGGTTTACAACAGCTTGCATGATTTTGGTGCTGCTGCTCCACCGGTTGCCGTAGGCATGACGGTGTTGTTCGTGTTGGTCATGACCCTGTTTCCAGCGCTTGCCTGCTGGATCACCGCGCGGCTGCGCAAACAACTTCATCATCCACTGCTGGCTTGCTTGCTGTTTGCCAGTGCCTGGTCCGTTTCAGAATTGCTCAGAGGTTGGTTGTTCGGCGGCTTTCCCTGGTTGTTGCTGGGTTATAGCCAGACTGATTCACTGTTCAGTGCCTTTGCGCCTTCTGTAGGTGTATACGGTATCAGCTGGTTGATGGTACTGGTGTCAGCGGCAATGGCCTTGTTGTTTTGCTCCTGGGTTCCGCAGCTGAACTCGATTGTGACGTTTGGCTCGAGCGGTTCGCCGCGAGGCACACGTGCCTTGTTGGCTTCTGTAGCCGCATTGGTAGTGTTGTCTGCGGTACTGACCTTGCCGATCGAGTATACGGTCGCGAAAACATCGACCTTGCGCTTCCGGCTGGTACAGGGAAATATCCCTCAGGAGATGAAGTTCAGCGAGCAACGTTTACTTAACTCTTTGCAGACCTATACACAATTGAGTGAGGAAAATGTAGAAGGTGTCGATGTTGTTATCTGGCCGGAAACCGCTATACCGACAACCTATGCACGTGTTGAGCAGGCGCTTGAACCTTTTGTTTCTCGCATGGACAGTCAAGGTGTGGAGGTGCTCAGTGGTGGTTTTCATCGCGATGGCGATGATATTTTTAATGCGTTTCGCCAACTGGGTGGTGACAAGGCGCTCTACACCAAACGGCATCTTGTGCCTTTTGGCGAGTATATGCCCTTCAGGTTTGTGCTCGATTTTGTATCGCAGTTTGTCATCATTCCGATGTCGGATTTAACACGCGGAACCGGGCCTGCAAATTTATTGGATATCAAGGGAGAGAAGCTCGGTATCTCCATCTGTTACGAAGATGTATTTGGTGAAGAAATGGCTGTTTCTTTTCCGGGGGCAACTGTTCTTGTCAATATCAGCAACGATGCGTGGTTTGGCAACATGCCTGCGCCACAGCAACATCAACAGATTGCTCGAATGCGGTCGCAGGAATTCCAGCGAGAGTTGTTGCGCGTTACCAATACCGGGATTACTTCTGCGATTGATTATCGCGGCCGACTGCGAACCAGTATTGAACACAATACACAAGGTATCGTTGATGTCGATGTTGTACCGCGTACCGGCATGACACCCTACGCGCGCTGGCGTAATTGGCCCGTAATTGTGTTGTCGGTCATGATTCTACTGCTCGCAGGCCTGCGTGCCCGTCAGCTGCGCACGACTGACGCCAGTCGGTAAAAGCCACCGATGCAGTGAGCTTTTGTCAATTGCCATCCTGTCGGGTATCATGAGCTACCGATATACGCTTGGTGGGAGAGTCCGCAGAGTCCTCAATAAGGTAATGCGGCGCCGAAGGCGCAACCGCCCGTAAACGCTCAGGCAAAAGGACCATCAAAGCCAGTCGGCTCTGGAGAGTGGTGCATCACCTACAACAACGTGAAGTGCGCCCACCCAAGGGGAAAGGCATTCACGCTTAATCTCTCAGGTGCCCGGACAGAGGGGTGTTTCGCGATTTTAATCGCGAGGTTTCCCAATGCCAATGCAGTACCTGGGTTGTAACAGAAGCGTCTTAAACGGTCAGTAGACTTATCCTGACTGTTCCTGCAACGTTTTCTATTCCTCACGGTACCTGTTAAATCTTCACGGCACTGTCATTGGGAAGCCTCAACTGGCTGACGGGATGGCATGTATGACAATCAAAGATATCAGCGAAGCGCAACAGGGAAACAAGCCACCGGCAAAGACAGTGGATGGTGAGCCTTCCACCCGTTCTCCCGAAAC
>CALFCE010000227.1 GCA_937951215.1 uncultured Granulosicoccaceae bacterium | reverse complement strand
GGTTGTCGGGATGCCGGCCCCCATCAAAATGCAGGCAATCGCAATTAGTATAAGCGAGAAGAAAAGCGCCCACTGCGAGACATCGAAAAAGCTGAAAGGCCAAAGGCCTCCAACGAATGCACCAATATCATTAGCTGTTTGCACCACAGCAAAACCCAGGCGAAACCCAACGCCAGTCAAAGTCACAACGCCCACCACAATACCCACCGTGGCAGCCGCCGCACCCACAGCCAGAGTGCTTTTTGACCCATCCGACATCGCGTTCCACAGATCGCGAAGTCCCATTCGATGCTCTCTGTTCGGATTCAGCAGGCCAACGATCACACAAGCAGTAATACCCCAAACCGCAGCATAATCCGGCGTTTTACCAGACAGGATCAGGTAAACCAAAATGATCAGCGGGATCAGTGATGCCCAGTGGGCGCGCAGTACTTGAACCACCTGCGGTAATTCTGCCGCAGTCAATCCTCGCAGCCCCAATTTCTTGGCCTCGAGGTGAACCATGATTAACACACCAAAATAATGTAGCAGAGCCGGGAAGAGGGCGGCGGCAAGCACATCGCGCAGCGGTATTTCCAGGTACTCCACCATGATGAAAGCAGCAGCACCCAGAATCGGCGGAGTGATCTGCCCGCCGGTTGACGCAGTGGCTTCGACCGCACCCGCAAAGTGCGGCGGGTAGCCGATCCGTTTCATCGCAGGGATCGTCAGGGAACCTGTGGTGACGGTATTGGCTATAGATGAACCAGAGATTGTCCCCATAAAAGCCGACGAAAAAATTGCAACCTTGGCAGGGCCACCGGCATAGCGGCCAGCCATGGCCATCGCAAGGTCGATAAACAACTGCCCCAATCCAATGCGCATGGCAAGCACACCGAAGAGCACAAAAAGGAACACGTATTTCGCCATAACGCCCAGCGCTACACCATATATGCCCTGATTGGTCATATAAAGGTGATTAATCAAACCCGTCCAACTGGCACCACCATGCTTCCATACACCAGGCATCCACGGGCCGAAGAGTGCAAACAGGATAAAAAGGCAGGCGATAAAGGGCAGGGTCCAACCCACGGAACGTCGCGTGGCTTCCAGCACCAGCAGGAGCAAAGCGGTACCCATAAATATGTCGGAGCCGGCTGGATTGCCAACACGTTGTGCAACCTCAGCGGGGGGCAGGAGCGGCAAATACAATGCAGCCGCAACACCCAGCACCGCCAATGCAATATCCAGAATCGCAACACCGTCAAAGCGCCACCAAGCCTTCGGTGCAACCTCGGTTGACGCTGAGCGACGCCATGCAAAGAGCAGGAAAAGCAGCCCGAGCATAAAAGCGAGAAAAATACCTCGGTGCAGCAACTCACGGATCAAGCCGAAGCCTGAGGCATAATATTGATAAATCGCCAAGGCAACCAACGGGATTGATATAACAATCGACATGACCCGGCCAGGCGTTCTGAACGCCAACTCCGGGTCATACTTGCGCTCAATTGCTGCAAGTTCCCGTTCAGTCAGTTCCGGATCGCCCAGTCCCTTTTTAGTTTGTTCGGATTGGTCCGCCATGGTGCCCTCATAAACGACTGGGCCGCGAGTGTCGCGGCCCAGAATACTCTATGCTTACAGAGCAGGAACTTACTTCAGCAATCCTGCTTCTTTGTAGAAGCGCTCCGCACCGGCGTGAAGCGGAACACCAATACCTGCCAACGCAGAGTCAGGAGTAATGGTTGAACCCTTGGCATGGCCAACATCCAGCAAGCGGCGTGATTCATCATTCCACAACGCCTTGGTGATGTTGTAGATCAATTCTTCATCTTCGCGGGCATGGGTGTACCACTGCGCACCAACGGCTACCGTTGCGGCCTCGCCAACACCTTCGTAGGCATCGGTCGGGATCGACGACGCAGAAAAGAAACCAAACTCGGATGTGAGTTTTTCCACACCTTCGCCTTCAATCGGCACCAGCTTCATATCAGCGGCTGAAGCCAGCTCCACCAACGCACCAGTGGGATAGCCTGCAACAATGAAAAGCGCATCGACCTTACCGTTGCGAAGTGCCTCGGTGGCAGCCGAACCTTTCAGGTTTTCCTCTTGAATATCATCCAGAGTCATACCAAACGCACCGAGAATCAACCCAGCGTCTACGTAGGTACCCGATCCTGGCTCATCGACTGAGACGCGCTTGCCTTTGAGATCAGCAACGGAACTGATGTCCGATCCCTCTAGCGTAACAAGGTGAATGTGTTCTTCAAAAAGGGCAGCTATCGTGCGCAGGTCAGTAGCTGGCTCACTTCCTTCCATCGTCCCTGTACCGGTGTAGGCCCAATAGGCTACGTCAGACTGGGCGAAACCGGAATTGCGAAGACCAGACATAATCGCGTTGATATTGTCGACCGAACCACGGGATGAGACTGCTGACGCGATCAAACCATCAACGCCACAGCTACCGCCTTTTCCGCATTCACGCGATCCAGGTGGTTTGGAAATCGCATTCGCAATAACACCACCAACCGGATAGTAGGTGAACGATGTTCCACCAGTCCCGATAGTGAAAAAGTTAAGTTCCTGAGCCGAAGCCGTGGAGGCGACTCCCAGGGCCAGCACCGCACTCACGACTAGCGACTTTATCGATTTAAACATTTGATATCTCCTTTGGTTAATTGACTTCATACAGACAGTTTCTTATACAGACATTTTTTCGTCTTTTGTTGTTGAACTATGATCAGCAACGACACTGGGTGTCCCTGCTATTTCTCCAATAGCCTTGGTGATGTGTTTTTTTAGCGTCTCCTGACCCGACTTGATATCGCCAGCAAGTGCAGCATCTTTCAAAGCACTATGCTCACCGGAGCTGCCAACAACCCACTTTTCACGATCCAAAACTGTTAAACGTTTGGAATGAGCGGCCAGCCTGTATCTCTGGCTATGATCATAAAGAGCTCCGATTATCTCCAGCAATTTGGACGAACCGCAATTGGCAATCAGAGCAAAATGAAATGCTCTATTCCTGTTGTCCCACTCCAGAGCATGGCTGACCGGATCTTCGACCATTTCAGATTCGACCTGACTAAGCGCATAGTGACACGCAACGATATGCGCACGCCAATCCGTTGTTCCGGCCTTGACAGACCACTCGAAAGCCATAGCCTCCAATTCGGCCCGCACAAATGTACTGTCCCGTTGCTCGTCGAGGCTGGTCTCGGCAACAGCAAAACCCTTGTTGGCGTCGGAAACGACATACCCTTCACCAACCAGCAGCGCCAAAGCCTCTCGCACTGATGGATGCGAAATACCGTGTTCTCGCTTGAGTGCCGCGATGTTCAACCTTGTACCGGGGGTTAAAACACCCAGACAGATATCCCGACGCAGCTTGTCAGACAGCACTGCGACCAATGGAACCGAACTTGACTTGACGCTATCGCAAATCATATTACGATTATCGTGATTATGAGGTGATTGTCAATGGATTCCACCGGCAAGAAACCTGTTGGTGCCTCAAATAGATCAAACCTGCTCTTGAATGGATCACACGTGCTGATATGCACGCCATCAGGTGTATACGCCTTGCTCAGACGGTGCGAAATCGCGCACATCGTAAATCACGACTTCAAAAAATCTCTGGGTGTCCCGAATCTCTAATCTCTCTGTTTATAAAAATCTGAGTATGCGCCAAACAGTTCAGCACAACATGCAACGGGATACCAGTTGGGTCAAAAATTGACTTTGGATTGGGGAACTTCGTTGTATCGAAAGGTCCGGTCGCAGGTGAGTCATTGGTTCCCGTTTATCTTTTTCACGGAACCAACACGCGATAGCACTGCGGTACGTAAATTGCCTATAGAGACTACAGAATTCTGGTGCATGCTATCGATCCTCATCGATGAAAGCGATTAAGGTAATTGGATTTGAATTGGAAAACAAATGCCTGGTGGACCCCAATAGTTGTTACCGGACTTATGTTCCTAACAGCTGCCTTATTGCAATTCGCCAGTAATCCCGTTCGGTGCTGGGGTTTCCGATTAATGCCGGTGTTAGCGTTGGTGACAATACTCATCGCAATTGCTGCCATAGTGACTACCGCTTCATCACTCGCACGGCAAAGAATTCTAAAATGCCTTTTTTGTGTGATAGTCACTTTGCCAGTGCTACCACTATCATTTTTAGCTGCCGTCACAGCCGATGGATTCATACACAAAGGCGGTCTCTGTAACAGCGCTACATTTAGCAATTTTCAAGATATGGAGCCATTTCTACAACAATCAGAATTTGACACATCACCCGTTCTAATCGTAGGACCAGATCTCCCTGCGGTCAAAATGGAAATCAACTGTGGCGATGAGTTGGTTTACGGACATACCTTGGGTCAAGCGACTTGTCGGAATAAAGAGCGTCGTGAATAGCTTATGGTCGACTTTGCATCAATACTAACAACATCGAGATTTCGCTATTTCCCGTAGTTGACGATGCACAAAGTTTGTTATCCAAAGACTTTGATCTAACGAGTAAAGTGCATCTAGGCGTTTTGACGAAGGCCTCAATACGTCCACACCTCAGTATGCGGGCGTAATTCGATTTCATTACTCCAGGCACTACGGGGTTGCAAATGGGTGAGCCAGTAGGATTGAGCAACATCGTGTGGGTTTGCAAGATTTGATTGATCATGTTGGTCGCCATAAAGTTCACGCATCATGGGTACATCGAGATCACAATCCAGCCGCACGTGTACAAAATGCACACCATCACGTGCATAAGCCTTACTCAAACTTTGCGACAATGCGCGCAAACCAAATTTGCCAATCGCATAGTACGGATAGTTTTCAGAACCCCGAAATGCCGCGGTGGCACTGGAGAAGAATACACTGCCAAATCCTTCACGCCTCATGGCCGGCACCACCGATTTGGCAGCCGCCAGAGCACCTATCACCTCGAGACGAAATTGCTCTTCTAGCGCGTCATAAGACATGTCCAATGGTTCACATCGGGTAAACTGGTCGCGCACGTTGTAAATCAAAACTTCTATGGGGCCGATGGTAGTGGCAACGTGCGAAAGAGCTCGTTCAATCGATTCAGGATTGTGTGCGTCCGCTTGAAAACAGTGAGCAGTTGATTGATCCCCGGCCACTTCCAAAGCCGCCTTAAAAGCAGCAGAACTGCCAGCCTCGGTTCGGGAGAGCAAGGCGATATCAAAATTTTCTTTGGCGAATTTTGTAGCCAGAGCACTTCCAAGCCCCTCACCAGCACCCACAATCGCACAAACCGGCATCGTCATCTCCTCCTGTAAAATTCAATGTGTCCGGAATCGATTTTGCAGGTAATACGGCAAAAACAAAAGTGTTCTGGCAATTTTTAAAAATAAAACGCATTGCAAGTGTTTTATTCAAGCCGATACGTTAACAACTACCGCAATACTCAACAACTTCGGGTGTTCTAACCCCATTCAAAATTCGATGCAAATGTGCAACAAATATGAATAATGCGCGCATGATGATGGGTTAATTGTAGAGAGCTGTTGCAATTAACCATGTCATCTCCATTTAGTGAATGCAACATTGGAATTGCAAAGTAACCTTACTGCGCTGCTTCCACATTTCTTATTTCAGAAAAATTCCAGTCACTAGTTAACAGGATTAGATTAATGCATAGATCGACAGATCATCACCATCACAATGACGCTCACGAACGCAGACACGGCCATAGACAACATGGCCACAAACATCACCACAGACCCAATCACGGCCATAGGAACGAAGACCATGCTAATGAACATAAAGAGTACGACGAATCACTGTACGAATACTACGGGGAGCTTGAACGAGAAGTTGGCCTGAAGCTTTTAGGCGATTTGGTCAAATCACTCAGAAAGAAAGGTACTGTCAAACTAAGCGACCATCAACTATCGATTACTGACGAGGCCGACTTTTCCATCACGCATGGCGAAACAGAAGATGGAACCGAAAAGCTTACCCTCGAAGTTGAATGGTATCCGGACACGGATGAAAACAGTGATGCTGACTTTGATGATGATGATGAAGAGGAGCAATCCCTACCGATCATCAACTAAGGTTTCTATAATTGAAATCGAACTACTGAACGACACAGCGGAATGCCGGCTATTCCGCTGTCGAACACTTCTAAACGGCCCTGGGGTAAACGGCCCCGCTAAATGGATGACAGTTCAAGCAAACCCATCAGCCAACGCAAACATGACTGCGATCAAGGCCAGACCGATCAATACCCCAGCAACACCAGGTAGAACACCATAGTAGTTACTGTTCAAGGTCTCGCGCTCATCATGCCCGTGCTGTTCCTGCTCGGTATTCTCAGTCATGGTTTTCTCTCGTCAACTCAGGGTCTGGGGCATCCAAAGCGCAATTTGTGGAATAAACATCACCAGCAGCATGCCAATTATTTGCAAAGCGATAAACGGTAGCACGCTGATAAAAATCTCCTGCAATGTCACGTCTCGGGGTGCCACCGACTTCAACCAGAAACAAGCTGGCCCAAAAGGGGGACTTAAGAAATAGATCTGGATGTTCATGACGAACAGAACGCCAAACCACACGGCCGCCCAATCCGGCTCCATACCGAGTGCCGGTGCCAGATCTCTGACAACCGGTGCAAACACGGGAACAGTGATAAAGATGATCGCGATCCATTCCATAAAAGTGCCGAGGACAACGAGAATAGCCATCATCACGAAAATGGTACCCAATGGCCCGAGGCCCGCGCCCTTGATTAAATCGCGCATGAAATCGGCACCACCAATCAGATTATAGAGCCCCACAAACGCAACCGCACCGAGAATCAGCCAGATAATGGTTCCAACCACTGCCATGGTGTTGGCCAGGCAATCGCGCAACAGTGCATAGTTAAATTGCAACCTG
>CALFCE010000226.1 GCA_937951215.1 uncultured Granulosicoccaceae bacterium | reverse complement strand
CGGTTGAATTTTTCGATGTTCTCATCGTCTGTCAGCGGCGTGACGGGGTCACCGTAGACCGAGTCCAGTGTTATCTCAAGGTGACTCCCGGATTTTAGCGTTATGCTGATGTGTTGGGGATTCAGTGCGTTAAGGTCAGGGTTGTCGTCCTGTATCACCTCAACCTTTCGGGCGGTATCAAGCACATCCTTGTCTGTCAACGCATCCCCCAGAAAATGTGGAATATCAACCCAGCCATGCTTCAGGAAAACGCCGGCAACAAAGCGCAAACACAGTTTGGCGTAGTTGGGTTCCATATTCTCTATCAGTGGTCGCCCGACCAGACGATTAACCAGCGGAGGCACCGTGCAGACAATGGATTCGACCTCATCGGCGACAAAAGCCTGTTGTTTCTGCAGTTGCATCAGCGCATGCACAACGCCATGCGTTAAGCGGCCGCTTGGAAACGGCTTGTGCGACAAGGCATCGACCTGCCACTGTTTACCCAGTTGATCGAGAAAGGGCCCCAGCTCGTAGCTGTCGTTTTCAAACAGTTTAAAATAACCGTATGGCCCGGTCAGGATGTCGTGAGGCCCGCGAAAACCGCTCTTGGCAAGATCACTGGCGACGATGGCAGCTCGTGAGTTGAACCCGACTTGCATGCCCAGCATCGGTGATCCCTCGACATGTGCTTGTAGCGTGCCACTGGTCTGGGAATACTGTGCTCCCAGTGCATTTTTATAGTCCAGCTCGTTAAAGCCCGAGAGTTTTGCAATCCCGGTGACTGCACCAAACCCACCGGCTGTGGCCGGGCGGAAGAATTCGAGCGGAGACTCTGTTACTACGCCAAGCATGGTGGATACATCTATACCCAATGCCAGGGCGGTAATCAGTTCTTGTCCGGAAACCTTGTTGCCGCGACTCGATTCGCGTTCAATCCAGGCCATCAACGCACCCATAATCGTTGCCATCGGATGCAGCACCGCCCCTTCATGCACACAATCAAATTCCATACAGTGAATTTGATAGGCGTTAACCAGAGCAGCAGACTGTGCTGGCAGTGGCTCACCAGAGAACCACACCGATGCCTCGCCGCTGCTACCCCAGGTTTGTGCCAGGGCAATCAGATCCTCAATCCCGGCGCCGGATGTACCTCCCATCGCAACACCGATGGTATCCAGCAAGAAAGTTTTCACCTTGCCGACGGTGGCTGGCGGCAAGTCTTCAAATTGGGTGCCCAATACATGCTTGACTACCCGGTCCAGCGGATTATTAACAGCGTCATTCATTGTTGTAGAGTCTCGCTATCGGTACTGCCTGGTGGCAGTGATACTTGGGTTTTGAAATGTTTGGCAATAGCCAATCGCGTTGTACACCAGACATCCTGATGGGCTTGTACGTGACCAATGAATTTCTTCAGAACACCAATCCTGCCCGGCCTGCCGATGATGCGCAGATGCAGCCCCAGCGACATCATCTTTGGTGCTGTTGCTCCTTCCTCGTAGAGTTGGTCAAAGGTGTCAACCGCATAGTCGAGCCATTGCTGTGGTGTATAAGACGGCGCTGTCCAGAATTTCATATCGTTGGTATCGAGGGCATAGGGTACCTTGACCATCGATACAGGACCTTTGGCAGTGTCGATGGTTTCCCAGGAGGGCCTATCATCGGACAAGTCATCCATATGGTATACGAATCCAGCTTCGGCCAGCAGGGCGCGCGTGTTGTCGGTATGCAGATAGCGCGATAACCAGCCAGACGGGCGGGTGCCGGTTGATTGCCTGATACTGGTAACCGCCTTGTCAATAAACTCCCGTTCGCGATCTTCTTCGAAAGAAAACTGATGCACCCAACGCCAGCCGTGTGAGCAGGTCTCGTGCTGGCCTTGTTGAATCAGTGCTACCAGCTGTGGTGCGTTTTCGAGGGCCATAGCCGCAGCGGTAACCGTCACCGGGATTTGATGGTTATTAAAGAGATTGAAAACCCGGGCTGCACCGGCGTTGATCCCGTACTGGTAGTTGCTTTCATTGACGTAGTTGCGAATCGGGATACCCAAAGCGACACCAAGCTCGTCGACCGGCTCCGGCTTTTTGTCACCCCGGGCAATGCTCATTTCAGAGCCTTCTTCAATATTGACGACAAATGACATGGCCAGACGGGCCTGGTCGGGCCAATGAAAGCTATCACTCATGTGTTGATGCCCATAAATGGTTGATCCTGAAAAAGTAGATTCTGGTATTCCAATATTTGCCAATGTAGGCATCGTAACTCTAATGTATGATCAGTGGAAAGGCCGATGGGCGGTCAATTTCTTGAAATAGGGCAACGATGATGGGCCACAAAGACCCGCAAGTTCTCGAATTTGCCGATGGCAAGCTGCGGCTGACACCCAGTGCAATCGCTGTGCTCGAGTTTTGTCAACCGGCCAGACGCAACGCTGTCACCATGCAAATGTGGGAGTCGTTGCCATTGGCCCTTGAGCGGGTAGCAGCCGATGACAATATACGGATCTTGCTGGTGCGGGGTTCCGGTTCGGAAGCGTTTTGTGCTGGCGCAGATATAAATGAATTTGAGGAGATGTACGCGACACCGGAGTCAACCTCACGTTATATCGATGCGGTACGTGTTGCACAGTATGAGCTCCGTCATCTGCCGCAACCGACTATCGCCTGGATTTTTGGAGATTGTGTCGGCAGTGGCTGCGGCTTGGCACTGGCTTGTGACCTGCGCTTTGCTGCCGACAATGCGCGTTTTGGAATTCCACCGGCCAAACTCGGGCTTGCTTATTCGGT
>CALFCE010000225.1 GCA_937951215.1 uncultured Granulosicoccaceae bacterium | reverse complement strand
GCGTGGACAGCCGACAGCAGATCGGGATACAGCATCCCGGGAGTTTCAAGCTCCTGCCGGGTTTCAAAATCGCTGAACAGGGTCAGACCCTGCTGGCGGCTCAGGGACTGACACCGGTTGCGCATCAACAATGGCTGAAGGGCTTCCCAAATTCCCGACTCCCAATCAATCAGGGTACCGTAGCAATCGAAGGTCAATACTTTGTAATCGGTTATTTTCATCAACTTTTGGCTGGACTGAGTAAAAAAGTAAACAGGAATTTGGAGCAGATCAATGCGTTTTCGGCAAAAACACTAACAGAACCATGCAAACAAGACTGATCAGACAAGTTCTTTTCTAAAATACACACGATCAAAGCCTGCCTCATGGCGGCGATCGGTTTCCACAAAACCGAGATAGGGATACAGCTCCAGGTTCTCCAACATTTTGCTATTGGTGTACAGCTCAACTGCTGAGCATTTTTGCTGGATTGCCTTGCCTTCTACAAAGAGCAGCAGTTGTCGCCCCAAACCCATACCGTGATACTCAGGGAATACAGCCATATTTTCAAGAAAGTAAACGTCGCCCTGAATGTAGCAAACGACAAAAGCGGCAGTCTTTGCTCCCGCTTTAAGCACCCAGACTTTGTGCTCTGATATCTGAGCTGCAAAATCTGCAACCATCGGCGCGGGTGGCTTACCTATGCGTTCAATGTATGGGGTATAAGCGGCAGCTGCGCATTGTTGAACCGCAGTGACATCATCAACCGTGGCCAGAGAAATAGAGTGACGGGATTGCCGCCGAAATTGCAATTCCTGGTCCACCATGAACTTGTCAGTATCCGCGTTTGTTATTGGAGAACGTCAGGGCGTACCGCCAGCTGCTACCCGTTATTTACCGGCGACTTGCCAGCTATTTGGCCGCTGTTTGCAAGATCACAGCCTCCACAGTTGACAATGCCGCATCCAGATCCTCACGCGATATATTCATCGGCGGAGAAAGTGTCAGTACACACCCCTGCGAAATTTTAAAACTCAAGCCTTGATCCAGACAACGGTAGTAAATTTTTTCTGCAAGATCATTTCCAGCTGTTTTCAGTTCTCGACTTTCGACAATTTCCACACCAAACAACACACCACGCCCGCGAATATCACCAACAATAGGGCAGTCTTTTAGTGACTCCTGCAAACGGTTAATTGCATATTGACCAGATTCAGAAGCTCGCTCAACCAAACCTTCATCTTCAATAATCTGCAAGGTGGTTAGTGCAGCCCGACTACTGACCGGATTTTTTTCATGGGTGTAATGACCAATGGCGTAGTCACCACACACATCGAGCTCTTTCCGTGCAATACAGGCGGCGATAGGAAGCACACCACCGCCCAAGGCCTTCCCGACCGTAACAATATCCGGTGCGATATCATCATGTTCAAAAGCAAACATACGCCCGGTCTTGCCCAGGCCAGTCGGAATCTCGTCCATGATCAAAAGTGCTCCGTGACGATGACAGCTCTCACGGACGATTTTCCAGAAGCCTGGTGGTGGCACGATGGGGACGGCACGCATTGGTTCGGCAATAACTGCAGCAATATCGGTCTCACGTCCAAGCACATAATCGACCATTTGCGCACAAGCCAGACCGCAGCTTTCGGGACCGGGATGGTTGTAAGGGCAACGATAGCAATTGAACGGCGCGACATGCTCTGCACCCGGCAGCAGTGGTCCGGCTATGTGAGAGCGAAAGGTAGCTTCCCCGCCGACACTGGCAGAACCGAATCCGGCTCCATGGAAAGCATCCCAGAAAGACACTGTTTTAAACCGCCCGGTTGCCGCACGAGCGATTTTAAGTGCTACCTCGTTGGCATCAGATCCGCCTGTGGTATACAGTACTTTTTCAAGGCCGGCAGGTGAGATGGATACAAGCTTTTCTGCCAGCTCCACAGCCGGTTCACAAGTAAATCTTCTGGGCGCAAACGACAATTCATCTAATTGTTTTTTTATCGCCTCCACAAGCCGGGGGTGAGCGTAGCCGATGTGATGGACTGAATTACCATGAAAATCGAGATAGCGATTGCCGTCATGATCTTCTATCCAGCTACCTTCCGCTTTGGCAATACTGGTAACACAAGGGCTCGACAGGCTTTGATGCAGAAATACGTCAGCATCACGCTGCAAAAGAGGCTGCGACTGCACCCGTTGTGATTTTTGCTGCCACTGCGAACGCTGTGACGACGTATTAGACTCGCCTTCCGTGTGAGTTAGCACCTGTTTCACTGATCGTACCGCCTTTGTTTACTCATCACATGTATTAATTCGGGATTTATAAAACCCCGTAAAACCTTCGCGATGGCCTGCAAGCATCATATTAGGAAAGGCTTGTCTGTTATCCTTCCTGCCAGCAATTCTATCTCACCACGATAAGACCTGTCGTGCTGCAAGGCCGGACTGACCTCCCGGATTGCGTCACAGACCGCAGCAAGCCTTGTCGCCAAATCGTCGTTGCGGTCGCGCAAAAGAATAGCCTGATTGGCAACTATGGCCTCAATTGCAGACAGGTATCTCAGTTTTTCACCGATTGCAATCAGG
>CALFCE010000224.1 GCA_937951215.1 uncultured Granulosicoccaceae bacterium | reverse complement strand
TCTGGTGCAAAACGGTAACTGATGCTAACCACATGCCTGCCGGATTGGGCGGCAAGTGCGCGAGCCGCCGGGTCGTTCAGCTCAATGCTGCCGCCCAACCATCCACCGCCATGGATATAGATCAGGACCGGCGCTTTTTCTGCAGATGCGCAGTAAAGACGCAGCCTTTGATCCTGGTTGGCAGCTCCAGGGCATACAAAATCCTCAACACGGTGCAGATCATGCCCGGGCGTATTCTGGCTTGTTTCAGCCCAATATCGCTCTGCATCTTGCTGGGTGAGCTTGGCAAGCCTGGCTTCCTCTACCAATACTGCATCCATGCCTGGTGCCAGATTTAATGTGGCTGTCATGGTCGATCCCTTTTTGCTTATTCCTGTTTCAAGGATACTATCGGGGTAACGAGGCTATTGTCCATCAAACCAAACGTATGAATATTCATCCGACAGATACTGGAGCCATCTCGCTGGCAGAGCACAGTTATTTCTTTGTTGGCTCTCGCTATGTTGAAGAGGAGGGCAGGACGCTGAAGCAGGGCGGGATGTATGTAGAGAAGTTTGTACCCGTTGAGCAAAAACAGGCAACACCAGTAGTCCTGTTTCATGGAGGTGGTCAAAGCGGCACCAACTTTATTGCCACACCCGATGGTCGGCGCGGCTGGCTGCACGATTTCCTGCGCGCCGGTTACTCGGTATACATTGTTGATCAACCCGAACGTGGTCGTTCAGGCCACTCGCTGAAATCGGTGCAGGGTGGTCAGCTTGCAGTGGATCATGTTGAGCGAGTTGAAAACTATTTCACCGCACCGGCCAAGGCCGGGTTGTGGCCGCAGGCGAGCCGCCATACTCAGTGGCCTGGTCAGGATCAAGCGGATGGCAGCGAATCTCGTGCTGGTCAAAAAGGTGATTTGTATTTTGATCAGTTTTTTGCCTCGCAGGTTGATGCGCTGGCGGACCGGTCGGTTATAGAGCAATTAAATCAGCAGTCCGGCATTGCTTTGCTCGAGCATATCGGGCCTGCCATTCTTTTAACTCACTCGCAATCGGGGCCGTTCGGTTGGTTGCTGGCCGATGCCTGCCCGCAAAACGTGAAGTCGATTTTGGCGCTTGAACCTAACGGCCCGCCTTTTTTTGATGTGAAGTTCAGTGCCGGAAACGTTGATTACGAAAGCCGGGATGATAAAAACAGGGAGCACGAAAACTGGTATCAACACAACCAGCAGTCGTGTGATCGCCCGTTTGGTATTACGCGTATCCCGCTGACGTTTGAACCACCATTGATGGAGGGCGAGCAATTGCAGTTCGTACCTCAAGAGGCCAGCACAGAGCACGAACTGGTTTCAGGGTTTTTACAGTCGGAGCCTGCCAGGCAGTTACCTAATTTACAGGGGATACCAATATTGATCATGGTGGCCGAGGCCTCATATCACGCCTGCTATGACCACATAACCAGTGCGTTCCTGAGGCAGGCCGGTGTCGATCATGATTTTGTGTATTTGCATGATCATGGCTTCCATGGCAACGGGCATATGGTCATGCTGGAAAAAAACAATCATCAAGTGGCTGACTTTATAATTGGCTGGTTGCAAACTTGACCAGGATTAAATCCAGTTTTTATCACGTAGCGACTCTATTTCGGCTTGCTCGTATCCGATGGATTGCAAAACTTCACTGGTGTGCTGACCCAGTGCAGGTGCCGCGGTGTCGTTGGCACGATCTTGCCCAGCGTCGATACAAGGGGCCAGTAGTTGCACTGCATTATTACGACTGTCGGTAAGCTTTTGCACACCACCACGCTGTTTGAAGAAAGGGTTATCCAATGCTTCATCAGGGCTGAGTACCGGGGCTGCCGGAATCTGGCCACCAAACAGTTCAAGCCAGGCGGCGGTTGTGTTTGTCGACAAGGCCTTGTCGAGAATGTCTGTCAGCTCATCACGGTGTTGCAAGCGTGCGGGATAGTCGCAAAACCTGCTGTCATCAATTAATCCGGATTGGCCGATAAGTTCGCAGAAGCGTGGCCAGAACCCGGCCTTGTTTAACATCAAATAAATCCAGCCGTCGGCTGTTTTATAAAGCTGGCAAGGTACCAGGGTAGGGTGGGCCGAGCGCGGGATTCTTTGGTGTTCAAAATCCGTGTTCAATATCCAGTTACCGAGATAACTAAGATTGAACATGGCGGTATCAAAAAGATTAACGTCGATATCACGACCCGCACCACTGCTTCTGGCGCCGATAACTCCACTGAGCAGGCCCATCGCCAGATTCTGCCCGGACATATAATCAACCAGCGATAATCCAAAACGAGTGGGAGGCGAATCCGGCTCGCCACACAACTGAAAGTAACCGGCCTCGGCCTGCATCAGGTAATCAAAGCCGGGCCAGTTTTTACGTGGGCCTGTTCGACCGTATGCTGAACAATGCGCGCACACAATGGCCGGGTTGACAGTCTTCAAGCTCTCGTAGGTAATACCCAGTTTCTCGGGAACATCACCCCTGAGATTGTTGGCAACCGCATCAGCATTTGCAACCAGCCGATGAAAAACCTCCCTGCCTCCTTCGCAAGTAATATCCAGCGTCAGGCTTTTTTTGTTGCGATTGAAGCTTTGAAAAAAGAGACTGTTGTCTGAGGCATCGTCGCTGGCAGATTTATTGATCTCGGGCTTGTCGGTAAAGCACGGGCCGATAGCACGGGCAAAGTCACCGGCGCTGCCTGCAGGCTCGATCTTGATTACCTCGGCACCAAGGTCAGCCAGCTGTTGGGTGCCGTAGGGCCCGGCACCGTACTGCTCGAAACTGAGTATCTGAATTCCGTTTAGCGGAGGCATCATGTGAGTATTCCCTCAGTGGCGATCGCTTGCAACGCCGCATCAGTATAGAACTGCGTGTGTTGAGTGAGCAAATCAGTGTGACCTGATCGTAAAGACGCACTTGGTCAGTGACAAAAGGCGTTTGTGCAAGCAAACTGATACTAAAACCACTGGGAGAAGTTTGATGGCGATCGACTACGCACAAATGACAGTCTCGGAGGCAGCGGGTGCCATCGCGTCGGGTGATCTAAAGCCGTCTACGCTGGTTGACGCCTGTCTGGAGCGTAGCCGTTCTCAAGAGCCGGCGGTGAGAGCGTGGGCCTATCTGTCAGATGATCAGGCCTTGATGGCGGCAAGGCTGCTGGATTCCAAAAATGTCTCAGCAGATCCTTCCGCACCCTTGCACGGCATCCCCTTTGGAATCAAGGATATTATCGACACCTGTGATATGCCAACCGAACATGGCACACCAATGTATAACCAGAATCGGCCCGCACGCGATGCAGCTTGTGTTGCTTTACTCAGGGAGGCTGGTGGCGTCTTAATGGGCAAAACCGTCACCACGGAGCTGGCTCATTTTCATCCTGGCAAGACGCGTAACCCACATGCCCTAACACACACGCCCGGTGGATCGTCCAGCGGCAGTGCGGCTGCGGTAGCCGCTTGCATGGTGCCGTTTGCATTGGGAACCCAAACCACCGGTTCAGTGTTAAGGCCGGCATCCTATTGCGGTGTGTATGGTTTTAAACCCAGTTATGGTGATGTTTCGCGTTCCGGGGTATTCGAGTGCGCGGCCAGCTTCGATACGCTCGGTTGGTTCACCCGCAGTGTTGAGGATATTTTCATTATTCGGCGTGCTCTGATACACGCGCCGGCCTCGACTTTTGTACCGGCTGATTTATCACAATTGCGCATTGGTGTATTTCGGGGCCCGGAGTGGTCGAAGGCTGACCCTCAAACACGTGAATCCATGGAGTCAGCAATCGCTGAACTGAAGCCTTTGGTCGCAAGCGTTCAGGATATCGAGCCGCCTGACGGATTTGATGATATCGCCCATTGCCACAAAATGATTGCCGGCTATGAATTTGCACGCGCGATCAGTTGGGAGCGAACTCAGCGACAGCATCAACTGAGCCCGAAATTGCTGCTGGGTCGGTGTGAAGATGGCCTGCAATGTAGCTATGACGAGTACGTGCACGCGCAGGCAACATTGGCAGAGCAGCGCAGGCTGATTGCCATGACCATGCAGCAGCAGGATTTGCTGCTGACACCGGTTGCGCCCGGGGAAGCCTGGGAAGGACTGGCTGCGACCGGTGATCCTGTTTTCAATACCGCCTGGACGTCCTTGCACCTGCCCGCTTTAAGCATACCGGCTTTCAAGGGCCCTGCAGGGCTGCCGGTAGGCCTGCAGCTGGTGGGTGGTTTTCGTCGCGACGAGCAGCTGCTGGCCGCTGCAGAGTGTGTTCAGCAAGCACTGGGCATCGGTAATGTTCGTGCCGTTAATTGACGCCAATTTCGGGATTAGGGTCTGAATTGCCAAGCAATTTTGCTGTTTTGCGTTTAAATTTCCAACTGCGTTGTTGCTATTGCCTTTTGAAATGTTATGGTACGCATTGCACGTTTTGATCGAGCTGATGGTTGATCGATTTTGACCACATCATCACCCGCTATCCCTTCAGGCCAGGTTGCTGGATCTGATATGCGGATTGGGGCCCGGCCTGATTGGAGCGAAGCAATCAGACACTATTTGGAGGCTGTCATGTCAAAAATTCGTCCCTTTGCAACATCGCTGCTCGCGGCGGCCATGGTTGTTGCAACTTCTGCTGCTAACGCCGTTGAGCCTGTCAAGATTCGCTGGGCTTCTGACCATTCCGGTCCACCACATCCAGCGGGTATTGCTGAAGTCTATTTTGCCGAGCAGGTAGAAAAGAAAATCCCGGGTAGTAAGGTACAGGTCTACTGGGCCAAATCTCTCTACACCATCCCGCAAGGGGTCAAGGCAATGACCCAGGGTAACCTGGAAATGATTACTGGCCAGTTCGGTAAAACCGCCAGTGTTGAGCCGCTTGCCAACGTATTGCTTGGTGCTGGAAAGCTCACCACCGCGGGTGCAATCGACAGTGTGGACAGCACTGAAACCTACAAAGAGCTGGTTAAGGTATTCGATGAAGAACACGGTATTACCATGTTTGGTGCCGGTCACTTGAGCATGTACATGGGTGCTGGTGCAGTCGAAGGTCGCGTAATTGCTCCTGAAGATTTTGCCGGTAAAAAAATGCGCTCTATGGGCCCCGCAGAAAATGCCTTGTTGGGTGCTTTGGGTGCCAACCCGCAATCCATGGC
>CALFCE010000223.1 GCA_937951215.1 uncultured Granulosicoccaceae bacterium | reverse complement strand
CAATACTTTAGCCTTCCAAACTGCATCCAAATAAACTACTCAACCTACCCTACGCATCGTCGATGTCCGGATAATCCTCACAGGCGCTGTAGATAAGAGAATTCACGTACTGACAAGAGTTTCAATCATGTCGCGGACTGGCTGTGGCCACGGCGCAGAGCGACCATCGGTCCCGACATGCACCAGACGCGATCGGGTTTGAAATCGTAACTGATCATCGCAGTGGGCATCTATCGAAACGCCGATACTGGAAGTACCCAGTGATGTTACGGTCAGACTCAACTGCAGCGTATCACCGTGTCGACTGGGAGCCAGGAACCGGGTTGATATTTCTGCGGTGGGAGCGCCAGCTGTTTTCAGTAATTCTTCGAATGGCCATTGCAGCACATCAGCAAAAAACAGTTCAACGCAATCATTCATCATTTCGAAATAGCGCGGGTAAAACACAATACCGGCTGGGTCGCAATGCTTGAAAAGTACTTTCTGCTCTATTGAATATGCCACGTTTCGTGTGCTATGCCTGTTTGGTTGACAACACAATCAATCTGCCTTTAATCGAAATCGTTGTATTTTACCACTTTCAGTTTTGGGTAAGGCATCCGTGAAGACGACACTGCGAGGGTATTTAAACGGTGCAATCGTCGCTTTGACATGATCCTGAATGGCCGTTACCGCAGCTTGATCGCGGCTGGCTCCTTCAACCAGAACGATATGCGCTTCAACGATCGCACCGCGCTCTGTGTCCGGCCTGCCAATAACAGCACATTCGAGAACATCTTCATGCGATAACAATGCAGCTTCAACCTCTGGCCCGGCAATGTTATATCCCGATGAAATGATCACATCATCATTGCGCGCAGCGAAATGGAAATAGCCTTCTTCGTCTTTCCAGAAAGTGTCGCCCGAGATATTCCAGCCATTTTGCACATACTCGGTTTGGCGCTCGCCACCCAGATAGCGACAGCCGGTCGGGCCGCGAACCATCAAACGCCCCATTTCACCATCAGCAACTTCATCACCTTGTTCATCAACCACTTTCGCTTCATAGCCTTTCACCGGCTTCCCGGTGCAGGCTGCTCGATGATCATCAAATCGGTTACTGATAAAGATGTGCAATAGTTCGGTAGCACCTATACCATCCAGCATCGGCTTACCGGTTTTCTGTTTCCATTCATCAAATACCGGCGCTGGCAAAGTCTCACCAGCAGACACCGCCGCTCGCAGTGACGACAGATCCGCCCCGTCGTCCATGGCCCTTAACATCACACGGTAAGCAGTCGGTGCAGTGAAGGCAACTGTAGCCCGGTACTGTTGAATGATTTCGATCAACTTCGGTGGTGACGCATCTTCGAGCAAGGCAGCAGTCGCACCAAAGCGTAACGGGAAAATGGCCAAGCCTCCCAAACCAAAAGTAAAAGCCAGCGGGGGCGAACCGACAAACACATCTTCCGGCACCACCTGCAGAACCTCTTTGGCATACCCATCAGCAATGATGAGTAAGTCGCGATGAAAATGCATGGTTGCCTTTGGGTCACCGGTGGAGCCCGATGTAAAGCCGAGCAAGGCAACGTCGTCACAGGAAGTCTGCACCGGGTCGAATGTGACCGGCTTTTCCAGTGCAAGCCGATCAAGCTCAGCGTCATGATTGGAGGTGCCATCAAATGAAACCACGCGCTTCAACTGCGATGACTGCTCAGCGCAGCTAACCATTTCCTCCAACAAGCGGGAGTCACACAAGGCCAGCGAAATCTCGGCTTTCTCGACGTACTTGACTAGCTCCCCGGCACGCAGCATCGGCATGGTGTTAACCACTACCGCACCCACCTTGGTAGCTGCCAGCCAGCAAGCCACCATGGCTGGATTATTGGCAGAACGAATCAGTACCCGATGTCCAGGCAACACACCCAGGTCATCCACCATCGCATGGGCCAGCCGATTGGTCCAATCGGATAATTCCTTGTAGGTGCGGCGACGCCCATTACCAATCAATGCGACATTGTCCCCGAATCCTTTTTCCACCATCGCATCGGTCATTTCATAACCGGCATTGAGTTTGTCAGGATAGGGAAATTGATCCAGCAGGAAGTCTGGCCACTGCTCCTCCGGGGGTAGATTATCTCTGGCAAACGTATCAAGGTGTGCCGATTGACCAAGCATAGCTACCCTCCTGCAAGCGAATTAACAGCTTGTCGCGCAATGATAATTTTCTGCACATCAGATGCACCCTCATAAATACGAAGCGCCCGAATTTCACGATACAAGGATTCAACGATCTGACCGGAGCGCACGCCGTCACCACCGTGCAACTGCACTGCCTTGTCAATCACTTGCTGCGCATGATCAGTCGCAAACAGTTTCGCCATGGCAGCCTCACGAGTGATTCTGGGTGCACCACTGTCTTTCGCCCAGGCGGCGCGATAGACGAGCAGAGCCGAAGCATCAATATCCAGAGCCATGTCAGCGATATGGCCCTGCACCATCTGTTGATCAAACAGTGGTGAACCCTGTACCTGGCGAGAGGTGACCCGGTTCAGCGATTCATCCAGCGCGCGCCGGGAAAACCCGAGTGCGGCCGCCGCAACGGTTGGTCTGAATACATCAAGGACGGACATCGCGATTTTAAAACCTTCACCCGGTTTACCGATAAGCTGGCTTGCCGGTACTCGACAGCCTTCAAACGCAAGCGTTGCCAACGGGTGCGGTGCCATGGTTTCCATGCGCTCGACGACACTGAAACCAGCTAAATCCGGCGTTACGATAAACGCCGACAGGCCTTTGGCACCCGGTGCTTCTCCGGTTCGGGCGAATAGCGTGTAGAGTCCGGCAATACCACCGTTGGAAATCCAGGTTTTCTGGCCATCCAGCACATACTCGCTGCCTTCCAGCCTCGCAGTCATGGTTGAATTCGCAACATCAGAACCCGATTGCGGCTCGGTCAGGGCGAAAGCCGACAAACAATGTCCGGCACAGGTTTCAGGCAGCCATTTCGCTTTTTGCTCCTCGGTACCAAACAGCGTAAGCGCACCTGTGCCCAGCCCCTGCATTGCAAATGCAAAGTCGGCCAATCCCTCATGGCGAGCCAATATTTCCCTGATCAGGCACAGACTGCGTACATCAAGTGCACCTTCCATCCGTGCACTGTGAGCCAGAAATCCTGCCCTGCCCAATTCGGAGACCAACTTTATACAGGCAGCATCAATATCTGCATGATCCACTGCCGCCAGTTCACTTGCCGCCCAGTGCTCCAGCTCATTGGCTAGCGCGCGGTGCTTGTCAGCGAAAAAAGGCCACTGCAAAAAAGTGGTATCGGCCATCAGTCGCCCTCAAACACTGGTTTCTGCTTTTTGACAAAGGCATCATAAGCGCGCTTGAAATCGTTACCCTGCATGCAGATGGCTTGCGCCTGTGCTTCTGACTCAATAGCTTGATCAAGTGACATCGACCACTCCTGATTCAGCATGGTCTTGGTCATTGCATTTGCGAAAGTTGGCCCACTGGCAATGCGGGTGGCTAATTCCATTGCAGTCGATTGCAGATCATCAGCTTCCGACAAACGATTAAAGAAACCCCATTGATAACCCTCTTCAGCCGTCATTGATCGCCCGAGGTAAAGCAGCTCATTGGCTCGGCCCTGACCGATAATTCTGGGCAGAATGGCACACGCTCCCATATCGCAACCAGCAAGACCGACACGGTTGAACAGAAACGCAACTTTGGCTGCGGGTGTCGCAATCCGCAAATCCGAGGCCATGGCGAGGATCGCACCGGCTCCAGCACAAACACCATCGACAGCTGCAATGACCGGCTTGCCACAGTGATGCATTGCTTTGACGACATCGCCGGTCATGCGAGTAAAGGCCAGCAACTGTTTCATGTTCATCTGTGTCAGTGGACCAATAATGTCATGTACGTCCCCGCCGGAACTGAAGTTTCCGCCGTTCGGCAGAATAATCACCACATGCACCGATTCATCATAAGACAGCGCTCGAAACCAATCGCGCAACTCGGCATAACTGTCAAACGTCAGCGGATTTTTGCGATCAGGCCGGCAGAGATTTATCTTTGCAACAGCACCCTCAATAACGCAGTCAAAGTGGACTGGAACGGGTAAGTCACCCGGTGGCCCCATGTCAGTAGCCATGCTCAATACCCATGTTCAATACCCATGATCAATACCCATGCTTGGATTTCATGTTAAGTATCCCTGTTCAGAATCGAACGTTATCTTTGACGCTGGCTCTGTCTCCAGCTCTAACTCTAAGTCTGGCAGCTGGCAGTCGCTATTCGTCAGACTTTTGGTTCATCTCCCCCAGCAAGCCCTGAAAAAGTGCCAACTGTTCTCGATCAAACCCGCCCAGCAACTCGTTTAGCCAGGTTTCATGTTCATGCGCCATGCGGTCAAATGTCTTGGTGCCCCTTGGCGTCAGTCGCACGAGGTTTGCACGTCGATCACCCGGCACCGCAATACGAACCGCCAGCTTGTCCTCAGTAAGCCGATCAACAATACCGGTTACATTGCCGTTTGATACTTTCAACAACCCGGAGATCTCACTCATCTTCAAACCCTGCGGTTCACGCGACAAGGCAGACATCACATCAAAGCGTGGCAGAGTGGTAGAGAATTCATCACGCAACCGCTTGCGAATTTCCGCTTCAATTACTGCGTGAGCCTTGATCAGCTTTAACCATAGCCGCAACCGCTCTTTTGACAGCGGTTGGGCAGTGCGACGATTTAATTTTTTGGCCGACACTAAACTTCACCGCCAGACAAGGCCAGGCAATGTCCATTGACTGACGCCGCAGCATCACTGGCAAGCCACAACGCAGATTCGGCCACCTCCACCGGCTCTATCAATCGTTTCTGTGGATTACCGGCAATCAGGGCATCAGCTGCCTCGGCAGCACTTCTACCGGTAGTCGCAACGATATTATCGATAGCACTTTGCACCATGGGTGTATTGACAAACCCGGGGCAGATCGCGTTGGTGGTGACACCGGTTTTAGCAAGTTCAAGAGCGACCGATTTGGTTAAACCGACTACCGCATGTTTTGCTGCCGAATAAGCAGACACGTAGGGATATCCGCGCAATCCCGCAGTCGAGGCGATGGCGATCAAGCGACCGTGCCCGGAGGTTTGCATATCGCTCAACGCGGCTTGCCAGGTGTTGATGACTCCGACCACATTGACCTGCAGCAGACCCTGCACATGTTCGGGAGTCAGTTTTGCAAACGGCACACTCTCGGCAGCACCTGCGTTCGCAATCACCACGGTCACCGGTCCCCGCAATTTAACGGCACTGGCAAACGCCGCGGTTACAGCACCTTTGTCAGTCACATCACATACCTGATAAGGCAAGTCTTGAGCTCGCAGTGTGCTTTCAGTACGACCAACAATGGTGACCCGATAGCCCGCGTCCGAGAACACTTTGGCTGTTGCGGCACCGATGCCAGAGCCACCGCCTGTCACCAGGACATGCCCTTTATCTACATGCCCTTTTACAGGGACGGTCTGCAAAGACTCGGAATGATTCATGGCGTGTTCTAGCCTCGGCTGTGCACTCATTTACAGGCGTCGCATCAATAAACGCCGCTGCAAGCAAGCTGATGGTCACACAGCCATGAAACTATTTCAAGCTTCAAATTTCATGCTTGAAGCACTTAAGGCACGACTTCAAATCCGTCAGGGTAAATCGACAAGGAAAAATACGAGCTCTCGACCAACATTTTTCAAGCCGAGCCCAAAACAGAAATGCTTGAGTCACCATCGTATAGTTTGAAGCTGCGGCGGCTGAATCTTTCATCCAGCACTCGTACCCGGGACATTCTATCCATACGAAAGTGTCTGAACGCATCCTTCTGTGGATCCAGTCCAACCAGATACCAGACCGGTGACAGTACCAGTAAAGCATGGACATCTGCCTCGCGCCTGGTTTTACGACCGTTGCGGTCGATGTAGCCGAACCGCAAACGCTGCGAGTTTAGAAAACCGGCCTCGAAGGCCGGTAATACTGATGGATCGATAGATTTAAGTGTAGACATGACTTCCTCCGACGCAGGCTGCCCGATATAAACGCTGGCCAGTATTTGTCGAAGCTCACGAACGCGATCACGAGGTAAGGATTTTTCTATTTTTCCCAGTCCGGCGTCAGCCAGATTGGCGAAAGGAAATGAATGCGTTTGCTGAAGCACTTTCATCGAAATCAGCAACGCAAAAACCTCAGACCCGCTTAGTTTGGGAGTCAACAGGACCGAAGTTGGATCAAGGTAAATACCCCCGCCCGGACCAGACGAAGTCTCGATAACAAAACCTTGATCGCGCAACGCTGCGATATCACGTAACAAGGTCCGTCGCGAGAACCCCAGTGACTCTGACAAGTACTCAATGGTGCTGGAGCCACGTCTGCGAAGAATACGCACCAGCTCGTCCTGACGGGTTCGGCTACTCATACACTAACCAGACTATCATAATTGATGCCACTTTATGTCACCAATTACTGCCACTATATCACCAGTCGCAGCCAGAAGGGCCGACAACCCGAAACAGCAGCTGACGATACACACTTTTGATATTGCACATTAAGGAATCAATGATATGACAAACCAGACAATCAACCCGGCAGCACTTTATAACAGCGTAGAGCTGGGATTTTCTCAAGCAGTTCAATCACAGGGCCAGACCACGCTTCATTGTTCCGGCCAGGTTGCCTGGGACAAGGATTGCAACGTCATTGGCGAAGGCGATATAGGCAAGCAGGCACAGCAGGCTCTAAAAAACCTGAAAGCAGTGCTGACCGAAGCCGGAGCCGGAGTCAGTGATGTGGTGCGCTTACGGACCTATGTAGTCAATCACAATCCGGCATTGCTGGGGCCGATTAGTCAGGCGATTGGTGAATTCTATGAAGGTAATACACCTGCAGCCAACACCCTGATTGGTGTACAGGCGCTGGCAGTGCCTGAGCTCTTGATCGAAATCGAAGCAACCGTCGTGCTCTAAGCCGACCTCGTGTAGTTATCTGGTTGGTTTATTACTGACGAGTGATAATCGCTACAGATTCCGCAACCTCAACCACCTGATCTTCTATCTGGTAGTTGCCGGTTGCGGTGTCGACAGACGGTGTAAAAAGCACAACGTAGTCACCACTGGGGGCGAGCGGGTAACTGTTGCCAAGATCGACTCGTTTCTCCACGGAGTCACCCGCCTTGACCAGTACATAATCTTTATCGGACGGGCTACCCCGTTTGACCTTTCTACCCTGGTATGCCAGCCGGTTACCGTCGTACATCACAGTCAGTACATCAGCCGACAGCCAATCTTCAAGGGGGGTATTCCAGATCAAAAGTCGCACGTCCTCAGCTGTGTTGTTCTGTACAAAAAACGTCACTTCAAACGATTCGTCACGCCCGATCGTCAGAGTCTCCGCGCGGATCCCGGCGCTGACGGAAGAGGTTTGATGGTTTTTGGTCATGGTTTGCCCTGATGAGCATGCCTGGAGTGATATCAAGAGGGATGTGAACAGCAGGAGTGCTGATAGTTTCATGCCGCTTGCACCTGTCTGCCAGGCACCCGCTCTATTGTGCGGCAATAGCGACGACAGACAGCAAGCGCCAGAGCGACAAGATAAATCCAGTCACTCGAACCACTACCACCCGAGCCACCCTGATTATCACTACCCTGATCACCATCACCCAGCACCGGGTTATCTTGATCAGGGACGGTCGGATCCGCATCAGCATCGACGGTTGTGGTAACCACTACCGGTTGATCAGGTTCACCCGGGCTTGCCGGACCTCTGCTGGTTTCCAGTTGGAACTCGGAGTCATCAACACCGTAGACAACCAGGTAGTGAGTCATGGCTTCGGGCATCTGACACCGATCCGGACCAGAATCAAACAGCGACTGACACACCAGCGATTGCTCATTGAATTCGGTTGAATTAAAAACGTATAGATCAGTCTCGCCAAGCACAGGGGTCAAGGTAACACTTTCGGCGTTATCTACCTGGTACACAACAACGTCTGTCGAGACAACCGATCCGGTGACTGTTTGACCTGGCTCCAGTACAGTAAAATCAAGACCGGCTGCAACCGGTGCTGCGTCGGTCACGAGATTGAAAGTGGCATCACTGTGGCCAACCACAATGATATAAACGGTACCGGGCACATCGACAGGGCAATTTTCGACAACAACGGTAGAACTGGAACGACAGATCAGTTCTGTTAACGCCGGATCACGGTATACAAACAAATCAGCATCCCCTGCCACCGATTCAACCGTTACATTACTGATACCATCAACACTGTAAGCCAGAAATTGCCCCTCGCTGACTGCCCCTGAAAACGGTTCTCCAACTTCGAGCGCCACGAAGTTTCCGCCCGGTGTGGAAGGCAAAGGAACAGGACTGTCGTTTCCTACTAACGGCGTTTGCGGCTGTTGATTGGATACAAAGTAACTGTAGTTATCCGCATTCATGATCGCACGATCAGGGTCCGAGTTGGCCAGAGCCTGACTGCCGCTTGGCCCGTAAGCGATATCATCAGTACCCGCAACAACGTTGAAATGACTTATTTCATGGACGATAGTATCCACTCGCTCATCGGGCAAAGACCAAAAAAGCGGACATAAAAAAACATCATAAGGGGCATTGATAAAGACAAACCCGTATACACCCGGGTCGTTGCAATCGCAGTTATAGCTTATGACCTCATCCCGAAGCACACTGTCAACAGCTTTGAGGTTGCGCAGTACAGTGTCAAAACGACTGAGTTCGTATTCACCAAACCATAAACGGTAACGCGGAGAATTCGCACGTTGCTCGATGGTCAGCGCCTCCAGCCCGTCAACCGCTTCACGGGTTTTGGTTTCAGAAAGATCCGTTGCTACCACAATATCCGATCGCTGAGCTGCACTACACTCGTCAAACACCGGCGGCTGCGCACGTGAGATAAATTGCGATTTTGACAATGGCACCATTATCGCGTTGCTGCGTACAGGTTCAATCGCCAAATGCAATCCGTCAGCAGCCCGCGAAGCAGAAACACCGCCACCCGGCAACACCAACCCCGACCACACACTGTCGAGGCGGTATTTGAATTCACCCACGAATGACACAGTATAGTGTTCTGCTGATTCCACAGCATAGTAATCAGATACTGCTATGGTCGCTGATCTGGTTTCCCCCGGGCCCAGTTCCAAAAAAGCCTCAGGGCCCGGAACTGCACGCCGAACATGACGGCCGATATAGGCCACAGGTTCTGCAAACGGAAAACCCTTGCGCACCGGTACAACACGCAACATGTCTTCGGATACCGTGGCTTCAAAAGGTGTACCCCAGCTCAGCACAGACAAATGCTCCGAGCTGCTATTGGTGAGCGATACGGTGATGCTGCCGCTGGCTGCGGCTGTGCTGATGTCAACGGTCAACTTCTGGTTTACAGCATTCGCTTGCGATGCATCCGGCAACCACAGCATTAAAAATCCCGCCAATAGTGTAATCACCGTCAAGGCTCGCAGGCGACTGATCCGTGGACAGGTATAGGTGGTATCTGCAGGATAGTTGATCAACATGGAAACGATAGACAAGATATTGGCTGGAGGCGATATGCGCCTCGACAAAAACTGTTTCGAAGGATACCGCAATTCGGGTCACTGCTGTCGCGAACAAGCTGCTGAAAAAGCAATTTTAACAGTCTTTATAAAGCGCAAATCTGCCAGCTTTTCACCACTTTGTGCGGCTTTTCACTCCCAGCGAAACAACTTTGCTCCCAACAAGACACATCCAATCGCAAATATGACGAGATAGACAATATTCCACCCCACATCCAGAATGGTTGCACCGTCTATCATGATTGATCTTGCACCCTCCACCACATGCGTTAACGGTAGCGCTTTCGAGGCCATTTGCACTAACGGGTGTGCGCCTTCAAGTGAAAACCACACGCCCGACATAATCATCATTGGCCAGGTAAACAGATTCAACAAGCCTCCGGCCAATTCTTCACTTGCAGTTCTTGCTGCAACCAGCAAACCCATGTTGATGAGCGCAATTGCTCCCAGAGTCAACACCAGAATCAGGGTGAAATAACTGCCGTGCATCGTAAAATCGAGAATCCAGTGAGTGACAAAAAATACCGACAAGGTAATTGCCATAACCAACCATAATCTGGAAACCACTTGTGCGGCAAGGAACTCCAGTGCCGCCAATGGCGTTGCCTTGAGGCGTTTCAACACCCCGCTTTTGCGATAACGCACGATGACATACCCTACACCAAACAGGCAGGAAAACATCATATTCAACCCCAGAATGCCAGGCACCACCCAGTCTACATAGCGGACTTGACGGCCACTGACTTGCTGCCTTTCGATGTCGGGGGCGGAACTGCCAGCGAGTATTCGCTCGACAAGGTAGCCATTGGGCGACGTGTCATTGACCCAATAGCGCTTCTGTTGACGATCAAGCAACAAATCCAGCTGATGTCTCTCGACACGTGTTATGGCAGCTTGAAGTTCAGTGCTGTCAACAAACTTGATATGGCGTGTCTGCAGGAATTGATCTGCCCCTTGTGCATCCGGATAGACCCCTACTTTGAACATCGTGCGATTGTCATTGCCGAACATGACGGCAAGACCACCGATCAACAGCAACGGAAAGATAATATTCCAGGCCCAGGATGAACGATCCCGCAAAAACTCACGATTGCGAGCTCGCAACACGGCCAAAAAATGAGTCACCGACATCATGAGCGCAAATCCTTACCAGTCAGCTCGATAAACAAGTCTTCAAGCGAGCGCGACCTCACCTGCATACCTGACAATGAGACATTGTGTTCCAGCAAGTACTGAATCGAGGCGTTGATATCACGAGTGCTGATTTCAACGGTTTGTCCGTGCAGGGTTGCCGAGTGAAAGGGTTGCGCGGGCAGATCGGATGTTATTGCCTCGGCTGGCAACTCGAGCAGCACATCGTCAAAGCTATCCGAAAGCAAGTCTCGAGGTTTACCCGCGGCAATAACTTTGCCGTGATCAACAAACACCAATTCATCGCATAACAAGGCAGCTTCTTCCATGTAGTGTGTTGTCAACACCACGGTTTTTCCCGATGCTTTTATGTCATTCACCAGCGACCAGAAATTACGTCTTGCCTGAGGGTCAAGCCCGGTTGTCGGTTCATCAAGAAAGATGACTTCAGGGTCGTTAACCAGTGCCACAGCCAACAACAAACGCTGCTTCTGTCCACCAGAAAGCTTGCCTGTATCACGATCCAGAAACTCGGACAGGGCGCATTGCTCAATCAATTGCTCCGCCGGCACCGTGTTGGAATAAAAACTGCCAAACATCTGCAAGGCTTCGCGCACCGTCATAAAGTCTTGCAGTGCGGTATTCTGAAACATGATTCCTGCTTTCTGCCGGAAATCCGCTCCCAGCGGCTTACCCCTATACCGCACCGAACCAGAGGTAGGCTGAACGATACCTTCGAGCATTTCGACGGTCGTTGTTTTGCCTGCGCCATTCGGCCCGAGCAAACCAAAACAGGTGCCACTGGCAATCGACAGGGAAACACCGTCAACTGCTTTTACCAGCCCGGGTTGTGTACCACGCCCCTTCCCGCTACCTTGTCGATCGGCATTCTTCTTTTCGGTAAAATGTTTTACCAGATTGTCTGCTTCCAGCACGGCCTCTCGCCTCTATCGGAATAAGGAAATGCGTCAGCTTCGCACCCGTTTTCCATCCGGATCATGCAGTGTCTGCTCAAACAACACGGCTCGCGTTAATTCACCGAGAATTTCAATTTGCACTTCAAGTCCCGGTTTGGCCATCGCCACCGGTACGAAGCCAATCGCTACTGAAACCCGGGCATGATGAGCATAACCACCTGATGTCACAAAACCCTGAACCTTGTCATCAATCCATATCGGTTCATAGCCCCAGACATCAGCATCCTTTGCATCGACCTTGAAAGTACACAGGATTCGTTCACACCCTGCCGACTTTTCGGCCACGGCCGCCGCCTTGCCAATGAAGTCGACAGACTTGTTGTAATCTACAAAGCGATCAAGCCCGGTTTCAAGCGGCGTGTAATCCGGCTTGTACTCTCGCATCCATGAACCAAACGATTTTTCCAATCGCAAGCTCATCATCGCGTGCATGCCAAACGGTTTCATGTCGAAGTCAGCACCGGCTGCAGCCAGCTTCTGGTACAACGCTGTCTGCTCATCCGCATCAACATAGATTTCATAACCCAAATCACCGGTGTAACTGACACGCTGAACCCAGGCGGTAAGTGCAGGTTCAGTGCGATCGAGCTGCATCGACTTCGCGCCAAGAAACGGCAGCGCTGGCGTCGAAACATCTTCGGTTGTAATTGCCGCCAGCACCTGTTGAGCACTCGGCCCCGCAATCTGGAAACCGAGGCGTTGGGTAGAAATATTGCTGACTTCAACGTCCATTGCCGGAGCCAGCTGGGTCTCGAACCAACGCATATGAAAACTTTGAGCTGCGTAGGACGCTGTCAGCAGGAACAACTCATCATTGACGCAGGTAACAGTAAAATCACCGATCAATTTACCGGCCGGACTGAGCATTGGTGTCAGCGACAAGCGTCCGGGGTTTGGCAAGCGCCCTGCCATCACCCTGTCAAGCCATGCCCTGGCATCACGCCCTTGTACCTGATACTTGCCGAAATTATGCACCTCATTGATACCAACGGCGTTTCGCACTGCCGCACATTCACTGGCCACCGCCGCAAATGCGTTGGAGCGCCTGAAGCTCGGGTTTTCAGTACGCGGTTCGCCGGGCAACGCAAAATAGTTGACATGCTCCATACCGTAAGCTGAACCAAAGACCGCATTCTGACTATCCCATATCGAATAGGCCGGTGTTGTATGCAGGCAGCGCCCAACAGGTAGTTCCTCATTGGGATAACTGACTGAAAAGCGCCGCTGGTAATTTTCAACAACCTTGTCTTTGGTCCATGCGCGAGTGGGATAATCGCCAAAGCGGGCGATATCCATCGCGAAAACGTCAACCGCAGGCTCACCCTGTACCATCCACTCAGCCAGCGTACGGCCAACCCCACCGCCCTGACTGAAACCTGCCATCACAGCGCACGCAGACCACAACCCAGCCTTGCCCGGAACCGGCCCGACCAAGGGATTGCCATCGGGCGCAAAAGTGAACGGACCGTTGATCACGGTTTTTATACCGGCATCTTCCAACACCGGAAAACGTCTGTAGGCAATCTCCAGAGAGTCACCGATTTTCTCAAGCTTGTCTGGCAATAGTTCGTGACCGAAATCAACCGGGGTACCGTCAACAGCCCATGGTTCACAGCGTTGTTCGTAGAATCCAATGACCAGCCCGCGCCCTTCCTGACGCAGATAACTCTCGCCCGCAGGATCCATGACATGAGGCAACTCCTGCTGTTGATTAAACACTTCCGGTAAATCATCGGTGACCAGATACTGGTGCTCCATCGGGTGCAGCGGTAATTCGATGCCAGCAAGCTGCCCCACTTCCCTTGCCCACAAACCTGCTGCTATCACAACATGCTCGGCTTCGACTGTGCCTTGTTCTGTTTCTACCTGCCAGCGGTTGTTTTGAGTTTTATGCAGAGCCATGACCGGGTTACGCAATACAATTTCGGCACCCAGTTTGCGAGCAGCTGTTGCATAAGCATGTGTGGTCCCGGAAGGATCGAGATGACCATCAAGGGGATCGTAAAGTGCACCCAGAATGCCCTCCGGATTGGTAATCGGTGAAATCTCCGGGATCTCTTCCGGTGAGACGATGCGAGTTTCAAGCCCCATGTAGCGATGTTTGGCACGTTCGGCCCGTAAAAAATCGAGGCGCTCCGGCGTCTCTGCCAAGGTCAGGCCACCTACATGATGCAAACCACAGGACTGACCTGACACTTCCTCGAGTTCCTTGTACAAATTGATGGTATAGCCCTGTAGCGCAGCCATATTGGTATCGCCGTTCAGCGTATGAAAGCCACCCGCCGCATGCCAGGTGGAGCCCGATGTCAGCTCCGAACGCTCGATCAGCATGACATCGGTCCAGCCAAAACGGGCGAGGTGATAGAGCACACTACACCCCACCACTCCACCGCCTATCACCACGACCTTCGCTGTGTTCTGCATCATGATTCCTGTTCTTTGATTGCGCTATTGTCTGCCTCAACATCAGTACGGTCAACAACCCGGGCACAGATGAAAAAACCCATTGCTTTGCCCCGGAAACGGCAGTGTCACAAGCTGTTAACTGGCAGGAAAAGCCTGTGCTTGGGCTTCGAGTTTGGTAAGATCACTGTTGCTGCAGTGGTCGACTGATATCAGAACAATAATGCCGTCGACAAATACTGCACTCCAATCCGTCAAACTGCATTCAATGCCGCTGTCAAGCCATTTGGCCGCCAGCGTGGGCCCCATCTGTGGACAATGAAGTCTGCGATTCACTCGCCTGAAGCGAGTATTGCCCAGGTCTGGCTCTTGGTTTTAGGTATTGGTTTTAGTATTGGGTTTTGGTTGTTGATTTTGTTGTTGGTTTAACTGGTGAATTAAATCATGAAAAGTTTACTGGCTGTACTTGCTCTTGCTGTCGCGCTGGGTGGCGGGTACTGGAAAATGCAAAACCCGAACGGCGGGTTAGCCGATGTAAAAACACAGACGGGTAGTCTTGTTGCCCGCCTGCAACAAGGTGTCAACGCGGTTAGAGCGAATCCGGATAGCTCACCAGACGAGTCCGGTGCAGGCACTGCCGTCGCCATCACGACCGGCGGCGCAGTCTCGGCGATTGCAAGCGCTGCCAGCAGTCAGACCGGTGTTGCAGCTTCCCAGGGTGCGGCATCGGAAGACATTGCCAAACGTCTTGATGCCTTGGAATTTGGAATGGCAGATCTTCGATCAGCCGCGATCAATGCTGACGAAGGCATCGGGCCGCTGCAAGATCGACTGACCGAACTCGAAGCCCATGCCAGTGACGCCGCAGATGCCGAGGCCAATCAGGCAATGCAGGCGCTGACCGCCAGACTCGATGCGCTGGAAAAGGTGATGTCAGACAATGACGCCGGCAGTGTTGGCGACATTTCAAGTGCTGCCAGCACGGCTGATGCAGCTGGCGCCGGCATTGATGCAGAGGCATTTGCAGCAATGCAAGCGCAGCTGCTGGAACTGGAAACCAATCTGCAACAAGTCAGGGATACAGCAACACAGTCCAACGCAGAATCCAAGCCTGATGAGCTGGCAACGGCCAATCAACAAGCGCTCGGTGAAATTCAACAAAATCTCGAACAACTGACCAGCAAAGTCTCTGATATTGACCAGCAATCACAGGAACTCTCTGCCATCGAGACGCGCTTTGGCAGCGTGGAGCAACAGCTGACAGATCTGGGCCTGGCACTGGATACAGCCGTGGCCGGGCAAAACTCCAATGGTGATCAGGCAGCTACACCCACAGTTGATGCAGCGTCGGTAGCCAAGCTAAATACCGAAGTCGAGACAGCACTTGATGGAATGGATAGCCGCTTCTCTGAACTGGAATCCCGTCTGCAAAACCAACTCGACGAGTTGGAAAAACGCAACAACGACTCCGGCAATCAGACGATTGCCTCTGCATCCGATATTGAAAACGGTCCGGTCGGAGCCGAGTTGCAGACACGTCTGACCGAACTTGAAAGTACGGTAGGCAAGCTTCAACAAATCGATGGCAACGGCGCTATCAACGAACAAATTGAACAACGTGTGCAAGGGGTCGAAAATTCCATTGAGACCCTGATCACCGAAAACTCGCGTCTTGCCGGGGCCGTTTTCAACAGTGACGACGAGATTGCAGCAACTGCAAACGCCACGGAGGAGGATCTGACAAAGCTGATTGACACGAGAGCTGAAGAGCTGGCTAAAGAATATGAAGCCCGTCTGGAAGAAAAGTTTTCGGCGCGTCTGCAAACTCTTGAGAACTCTCTGGCAGCAGTGGAAGAATCCGGTGATAACACTACCGCTACCACAGCTGCGGCGACAATCGAACAGACCACCCTCGATGAACTTTCAACCTTGAGCGCGCAGGCCGGAGATTTCGAGTCTCGCCTCAGTCAATTCGAGAAACAGCTGGCAGACACTGTTGTCGCATCGAACAACAGCCCGTCCGGTGTTTCTGCCGTGCAGGCAGGTGAAAGTCCTGAGGACCCGCGTCTACAGCAATTCGAAGAGACAATAGCGAAGTTACAGGAGCAGCTTGTCAGCGTGAATTCTCGGCTGGAGGAAGCGTCTGCACCGGTTTTGGCTGGTGCACTGCCAGCTGATGGGGTCAATGCTGCAGATGCGGAACGTGTTGCCGAGCTGGAAGCCCGCATCGCAACCTATGACGAAAAAATTGCATTGCTGGATACCCGTATCGAGCAGATCGGCAACACCACCGAACCCGCTTCGATTGAAACCTCGCAAAACCGGCTCCAGGAGCAACTCGAAACCCTGGAAGGCAAGGTCAATGGTGCACCCACGCCAACCGACATTCAGGCTATGAAAGAAGCACTGGAAATCTCTCGAGACCGGATTCAACAACTGGAATCGCGTGTGACTGATCTACCCAGTAGCTCTGATGAAGCCGATGCAGCCAAAAAGGTTCAGGATGAG
>CALFCE010000222.1 GCA_937951215.1 uncultured Granulosicoccaceae bacterium | reverse complement strand
CTGATTCGAAAAAGCGGGTAAGGTCAGGTTTTACCCAGGATTTGACGAGTGCAATCAGAGCCAGCAGCAACAGTACGCTGGCGGAATAGCGAACAAACACATTGCCGTAGTGACTCAAACCAGCCGAATTGAACCATACCACCAGCGCAATCAGAAGTGCCGCGGCTCCCATAATCAAATCACTATTTAATGATCCGGTTTTTATTGATCCGTCTTTTTCGGTGTGTTCCGTTGCTGGCATCGCGGATTTATTTCTCAGTGAAGACACCAACGGCCAACAAGCCGATACGATGCACAGGAAAATCAGGAAAATGCAGATAGGTCTCAGTGTCATATAGGAAACAACACTGCCTGATGCGCCGCCGATCATCATGGACTGCACCAGCCCATCCTCTATGTAGGGCCCTAGAATGATGCCCAGTACCAGTGGGGCCGGTTGATATTTCAGACGATTGAGTGCAAGGCCCACAATGCCGAAGGCAAGCATAATCCAGACATCGAGTAGATTATTTCTGATCGCATAGGAACCGACAACCGTCATGATCAGAATCGATGGTGCCAATACTCTAGAGGGAATATTGATGATTCTGGCGTAGATAAACGAGCCACCCACGCCCAGCACCAGCACTGCGATTGATGCAATCGCAAGCCCGGTGATAAACGCGTAAGTGATATCTGAATACACCACAAAAAGATCGTTACCGGGTTGCATTCCATGCAACATCAATGCACCCAGTATAACGGCGGCAGGCGGTGAGCCCGGTATCCCGAGTGTCAGTAACGGTATAAGAGAACCCGGCGCCATGGCGCTGTTAGCCGCTTCTGACGCTGCCACACCTCGTGTTGTTCCTGTGCCGAATTCTTCAGAGTTCTTTTCCCAACGTCTGGCCTCGCTGTAGGAGACCATGCTTGCAATGTTTCCACCCGCTCCAGGCGCTATACCGACGACCAAACCGATCAGCGATGAACGGATCATCAGCACCGGGCGTTTTATCAAATCAACAATGGTGCTGACGATGATGTTGATAGAGGGCTGGATTTGTTTGCCACCAAAGGTGTCACCGCGTTTTCCAATAACGCTAGAGAGAATCTCGGGCAAACAGAAAAAACCTATCAGGGCGCCGGCCAGCCCAATGCCGCCTTGCAATGCTGAAAAGCCAAAGGTCAGCCTGACTTCGCCCGATAAGGTGGCCATACCGACTGTTGATAGCAGTAATCCGATGGTCGCTGTTAGCAAACCCTGTAGCAGGTTGCCAGCCGATAGAACAGAGATAATGGTCAGGCCGAAAATTCCAAGCCAGAAATACTCAGCCGGGCCAAACTTGAGTGACATTTCCGCCAATGGTTCAGCCAGACTTGCCAAGACGAGTAATGCAACGACACCACCAAAGCAGGATGCAAACGCTGCGGCAACCAGCGCATGTTGAGCCTTGCCTTTTTGCGCCATCGGATAGCCATCAAACGTGGTGGCGATAGCGGCAGGCGTACCCGGCGTATTGATGAGTATGGCGGGGATCGAATCGCCATACATGGCACCGACGTAGATGCCGGCCAGCATCAGTAACCCCGTTGCCGGCTCCATTGAAAATGTAAACGGCACCAGCAAGGCCAGGCCCATGGTGGCCGTCAGGCCGGGGATAGCACCAAAGAAGATACCGAGGGCTGTACCCAGTAACAGGAAAAGAATATTGGCAGGCACCACCAGATGGGTGGCACCCGCCATCAGATTCTCAATCATTGGCTTTGGAGCAATGTAGCTATTGGGTAAATTCTTCCACGATTGGCGCCCATACCTCTTTACGATCGGAGATCAGTTTCTTCGCTTCTTCGCCACTCATGGCAATCGGTAAAATACCATCTTTCAGTTTGCGCGCACGTACCTCCGGATCGTTTGCAATGGCCATAAACGATGTCTGGAGCTTTTCAATCGCTTCCGGTGGTGTTCCTGCTGGCACCCCTACGCCATGGTACACCGCAGAATAAAGCTCATACCCCAATGACTTGAATGTCGGCAGGTCCGGATTGGTTTCAACAGGCTCTTCGGTCGCCACAGCGAGGTTACGTACCTTGTCGCCGTAGGGCAGCCATTCGCTTACACCAAACCAGCTTGCCATGGTGTGGCCGCCTAACAAGGAGGTTTGTTTCGGCTTTCCCCCTTTGTGTGGCACATAGGTAAATTTAACGCCGGCCATTTTCTCAAACTGCAAGTGTGCAATGTGAGTTGCGTCCCAGGTACCTGAACCACCGATGGTGACTTTACCCGGGTTCTCTTTGGCATAGGCCAGTAAATCTTCAAGTGTTTTGAACGGTGAATCTTCCATGACGGTGATACCAAAAGGGATCTGCTGAAAGAGAATAACAGGCTCAATCTGGCTTGTTTCATAGCCTGCATTATCGCGAGCCAGAGGTTGTAGAATAATATGTGGAATATTGATACCCGACATAAAATAGCCATCGGGTTTCTTTTTGACTAGTTCTGCCCAGCCAAGAGATCCACCGCCCCCCGGTTTGTATTGAATAGGAATTTTTACGCCCAGATCGGCCTCCAGCATCGGTTGTTGCTGTCTTGCACGGATATCCGACCCACCACCCGGATTAAACGTAATCTGATAAACAATATTCTTTTCCGGGTAGCCTTCCGCCAGCAGTGCTGTTGGTAGCAGCAGTAAACCCGCGGCTAGAGTGATAATATATTTCATGGTTTGCCTCCGTAGCTGGATTGATGTATGTCTTTATTTAATGCTCGATTGACGGCGGCAAGACATTGACCGCCAGAGTGTTGGTAACTGCTTCGTTACCACTTGCTTTAACCACATAGGCGCGCGCATCTGGGCGAGCCGATACCACGTTGAAAATCTCCCCGTTTTGGTAATGAACAGCAACGCCGTCATCGATACCAATTCCGTTTTGCAGTGCTCCGTCTGCAATTAATTTGACGAATGACTGCCTTCTTTGGCTATCGGCTTCGTCAAAGTGCGGGCAGCAACTGCCGCTTAGCAATCCAAGACAGGGCAAGGGGTGCAGACCTTTGCCAGTGCTATCGGATAGTGCGGTTTCAAACCAGCATACTGCACCTGCGCTAACACCGGCCAGTGTTATATTCTGGCTCAGGGCGATACGTAATATTTCCGGCAACCCCCATTGCTGCCAGATATTGATCATATTGTTTGTATTACCACCACCGACATAAACAACATCCTGCCGTAGCGTCCAGGTTTCCAATTGTGCTTTGGAGGAAGACATCGGCAGATGTGTTGGTTTGCCACAGGATTTGAATCGTTCATAAAACCGCGTGATTTTTGTTTCGTCATCCTCGCTTGCTGTTGCCAGAAACCCTATTTTGGGCTGCGCGATACCAACCGTGCCGAGAATATAGTTTTCAAGTTGTGGGTCTGTGCCATGCGTAAATCCACCACCACCGATCGCTATAATATTCACTGTGAGCTGCCAGTTGCCGAACAGCTTGGTTGTTCAGGCAGCCGAATATCAAATTGCTGTCTAAGTGCGCTGTCCACATCGGCAGCGACATGAGAAGGAAAATGGTGTTGCAGGATTTCGCGGGCGTTGGCATTGGCCACTGTGCGGATGTCCTTGGCGCCATTTTCAGACCACACCTCATGATCGCGACGATCGGCTATTGAAGGGTAAAGAAAATCAGTCTGCATGCGCTGCAGGGTTTGTTGCTGGCCAAGAAAGTGCCCGTCGCCTTCGACAACATTTCTGATGCTGGCTATATCTACCGTATCACCATTGACCTCTACCGGGGCAAGCGAACGCAGGATGCCGCCCAGCATGTCATTGTCTATAACGTAGCTTTCGAGTGAACAGGCCATCAAGCCTGCATGCATGCCACAAGCCTGAGTGATGAGATTGCAGCCGGACTGGGCGGCAAGTGTGATAGACAAGCTTTTTTCATAGCCACTTTGGGCGTCTGAAATCTTGCTGTCGGTAGCACCTGCTATGGTTGAGGAGGCCAGTTTGTAGTAGTTAGCCATCTGCACCGCGCAGGCCGTCAGCAGCGCTTGTTCACCGGCACCACCTGCCATCCCCCCGGTTCGCAAGTCGGTCACCATGGGACGCGGACCGAACACAGCAGCAACATGCGGGTTGGTCAACCAGGCGATGACCATGCCAGCCAGAGTTTCAGCAACCGTTTGGGCGACACAACCGGCAATGGTGACCGGGTTTGATGCACCAAGCTGGCTGAAGGTATTCACGCTGACGGGGATGCCTGCTTGCGCTGCCGCGCTTAGCACCTCGCAGGCATCCGCATCAAACTTTAACGGCGACACCACATGATTGATATTCAGTGACAGAAAGGGGCGCGCCACGAAATTCTCTTTTGAACCAGCAATCGCGAAGCAGATATCAGCGATGGCATCGACAGAGGCAGGGCTTGAGGCACTTACCATGACATGTTTGGTGGTCCCAACCAGCGATGCATAGGCTGTGTTGATATCAAGTGACAGTTTATCCGAAATATCAGTTGCCACCATAGAGCGACTAAAAAATTGAATATTGCGCAGCGTATCGACCAGACGAGCTGCGTCATACAGATCCATCAGCGTTGAGTTTCGATATTCGTTGTTGTTGATGTCTACAATGAAAGGGGCTGCGCCACCGGTACCCGCGTGAACTTGCTGCGATGACAAATCGAGTTCTTGTCCGGAAATTTGTCCGTAGAGTGTTATATCACGCCGCAGTCCCGCAATTGCACTGGTTACCAATGCGGATGGAAACGCCAGCCTGTTGTTCGGGAGTCTGCGCCCGCCGGCATCGAGCACCAGCTCCTCAACATTCGGCGGTGCATGAGCAACACCAATTGTTTCCAGAATTTCCAGTGCAGCCTGGTCAATTTGATCGAGCGCTGGCTGCTCGAGTGGTCCATAGCGACCGCCTTGATAGTTGATCGACGCCTGTTTGCGTGGGGTGCCGGCCTGACTCGACAGTGCAGTGCGTCGTTTTTTTCTATTGCGCCGCGGTCGTGATGCCAACTCTGGCGAGCCCGCCGCTATTGTTTCTTCGAATGTTGGTTCCTCTGCCAATCCACATGCTCCCGAGCCGTGATACCGCACGTTTTCAGCATTGCGTGTCCTGAGACAGTAGACAAATCACAATTTACTGGAGTATAACTAAGATTAATACTATCCATGGAAGCGTCGTCCACGTGAATCAAGCTCGTGGCAAGTTACCGTTAACCGCCCTCAGAACGTTTGAGGCGGCAGCCCGTCGTTTGAGTTTTAAAGATGCCGCTGACGAGCTCTGCGTCAGCGCTACCA